>QIAA01000204.1 GCA_003224905.1 Acidobacteriota bacterium | reverse complement strand
TCAGCGTCCCGGTCGCTGTGCTCGTGCCTCTGACCGCAATCTTCCTGCAAGCCTTCCTGCCGCTCCACCTTCACTTCTTTTCAATTTTCGATCTTCCGCTGCTGGTGGTGATCTTCTTCGCCGTAGCCAGGCGAAGCCAGGTAGCGGGCCTGCTTACCGGCGCTGCCATCGGCGTCCTGCAAGACGCGCTTACCCACCACCCCATCGGCGTTTACGGGATCGCGAAAACCGTAGTCGGCTACGGCGCCTCCTCAATCGGCGTGAAGCTCGACGTGGAAAACCTGGGCGCTCGGATGCTGGTCACATTGATCTTTTATGTGGTACACGAGTTTGTGTATTTTCTGGTGGCTCGCGGACTTGTTGGACTTACCCTGGAATGGAGTTGGCCTCACGAACTTGGCTCAGCCGTGGCGAACGCGATCGTCGCCGCCATCCTGTTCACGCTCCTTGATCGACTGAAACTGAGAGCGTAATCCACGCCTGGGTCCGTAAGCACCAAAAACACTTAGTCTTGGCTTCACCCAGCGGCTATGTCCCTCCGTCACTGAAGCCGCAATACTCTCCAGCAACTCACCACGTTAGAATGAAGGTAACTTCCCCCGAAAGGATGAGCGGCTGCGCCCCGAGGGCCGAATGCCGCCCGACGTTTTGATGTACGGCCGCGACGAAAAAGTCTCTCAGTTCCGCCTCACCGCAGTGCAATACATCATCCTGGTCGTGTTTCTGATCCTTGCGTATGGATTGTGGCGTCTGCAGGTTGTGCAGAGCGACTTCTATGCCAACCTTGCCGAAAAGAATCGCATTCGCAGCGTGCCCATTCTCGCCCCCCGCGGCAGGATACTCGACCGCGAAGGGCGCACGATCGTAGACAACTATCCCTCCTTTACCGCTCTGCTTCTGCGCGACTCCACCCGCGACATCGCTGCCGATGCCAACTTGATTGCGACCGGATTGCATCTCGACCCGAAGGAGGTGCGCGAGCGCATTCGTCGATTCAGCGGAACAGCTCAGTTCCAGCCGATTTACCTAAAAGAAGACATCACGCCGGACGAACTGGCATTCGTCGAGTCCCACCGCAATGAACTGCCCGAGCTGGACACGATAATGGCCCATCGCCGGCTGTACCCCCGCAACGGCTTCATGGCCCACCTCATTGGTTACGTCGGCGAGGTCAGCGAAGACATGCTCAACCAGCCGCAATGGGAGCTCTACAACCCAGGGGACGTGGTGGGAAAGTCGGGCGTGGAGCTGGAGTACAACCAGGTTTTGATGGGCAAGAACGGTTCACGGCAAGTGGTAGTAAACAGCCGCGGAAAGGAAGTTGGGCAGCTTGAAGAAAAACCGGCCGAACCTGGCAAGCCGATGAAGCTTACCATCGATGTCGATTTGCAGATTGCAGCCGAGCAGGCGTTAGCCGGGCACAACGGGGCAATCGTAGCTATGGATCCGCGGACCGGCGAAATCCTGGCCATGGTCAGCCGGCCCACGTTCGACCCCAACGACTTCGCCGTACGCATCAAGCATGCCGAATGGGCCAAGCTGGTCAATGACGACGACCACCCGCTGCTCAACAAAGCTATTCAGGCACAGCTCGCGCCCGGCTCCGTCTTCAAGATCATCATGTCTACGGCGGGCCTGCAGGAAGGCATCGCACAGGACATGAGAGTGAACTGCAGCGGCGGCGCTTCGTTCTACGGACGCTACTTCAAATGCTGGGTCGTCGCCGAGCATCGCGTACACGGTGTTGTAGACATCACCAAAGCGATCTATCAGTCTTGCGACGTGTTCTTTTACACCTTGGCTGAGCGATTGGGCATCGGGCGGATCGCAAAATACGCGATGATGTTCGGCCTCGGGCAAAAAACTGGTATCGATCTTCCGCAGGAAGTCAGCGGTGTAATGCCTTCCGAAGAGTGGAAAATCCGCAATTTCAAACAGAAGTGGTACGCGGGAGAAACCATTTCCGTCGGTATCGGCCAGGGAGCTGTGGCCGTAACTCCAATCCAACTCGCGAGAGCAATCGGTGCGATCACCAGCGGAGGCACGCTGCGCCGCCCTCATGTCACAAAGCCGAGGGACCTTCCTCCGAATGTGATCCCTGCTTCCAGCGTAGAAGACGAGATCAGAATTCCTATCGATCCTAAGAATTGGGAGACCATCACCAACGCGATGGCGGACGTCGTCAATCCCATCGGAACCGCTCCCAGCGCGCATTTGCAGGGAATCGACTTTGCCGGCAAAACCGGGAGCGCGCAAACCATCAGCAATGCCATGAAAGCCAGGCTGGGTGCCGCAGGCAAATCAAAGTTTAAAGACAACGGTTGGTTTGCTGGCGTAGAGCCGAGGCGCAACCCCGAGATCGTGGTGTGTTCGCTGCTGGAAGAAGGTGAGCACGGATATCTGGCAGCACGTACCGCGGCGCAAGTCATTAAGGCTTACGTCGAAAAACAGCGGCGCGCTCCAAGCAAGTTGGCCAAGAACGGCAGCCAGGTGGAAGTTGGCGCTATGTGGAGTGTTCCGGAGGATCAAGAGGCGTTACGCGCCGGTAAATTTGTGCTGGATGTGGAGAAGGTGCATGCACCGTTCGCAACCTCTGCACCCGGATTGCAGTAGGGAACTGTTGTTAAGAGCTAAAGGCTAAAAGCTAATAGCCAAGAGCTGATCCTAATGTCTCGCTACGTTTCATTTCGCGATTTCGACTGGTTATTACTGCTCTTCGTCCTTCTGATCTGCGGATTGGGAGTCATGGAAATCCGCAGTGCCACCACCTACACCAAATTCGCGGGTGCGCATGTAAAGCAGATCTATTGGATTATGGGCGGTCTGGCGGGAATGTTTCTAATGAGTCTGCTCAACTACCAGGTTTTGCTGGATCGCGTCCATTGGTTTTACATTGTGGCGGTCGCCTCCCTGATGATGGTTCTGATTTTCGGGCAGAAATACCTGGGCGCACGCCGCTGGGTGAAGATGCCCGGTGGCATGCACTTTCAACCCTCGGAATGGGTCAAGCTCATCCTGATACTGGCGGTGGCCAAGTACTTCGCCGATCTTCATTCAAAGGATCTTTCCTGGTCCGACTTTATGAAGGCCGGCGGGTTGGTAGGAATACCCATGCTCATGGTCCTGGCGCAACCCGATCTCGGCACCGGACTTACATATTTACCCATCGCTGTAATGGGCCTTTTCCTCGGTGGAGTGCGCCTAAAACAGATGGCGATCGTAATGCTGGTAGCCGGTCTATTGATGCCGATCGCCTGGATGAAAGTGCTCAAACCTTACCAGCGCGACCGCCTCACCATCTTCATGCACCCGGATGCCGATACACAAGGCAAGGGCTATCAGGTGAACCAGTCGTTAATCGCGGTGGGCTCGGGTGGAATCTGGGGAAGTTCAGAGGGATCGCAGACACACCTTGCTTTCCTTCCAGTACCACAAACAGATTTCATTTTCGCTGCATTCGCGGAAGAACATGGATTTGTAGGCGCGCTAGGGGTGATGCTGTTATACTTCATTGTGTTGATGCGCTTGACCCAGAACGCGCAAACAGCGCCTGACAGTGCTGGCACGTTCGTAGTGATGGGTGTGGTGGCGGTGCTTAGCTTCCACATTCTGGTCAACATCGGCATGGTAGTCGGCTTTATGCCGGTTACGGGAATACCTTTGCCATTAATGAGTTACGGTGGGTCATCCGTGTTGTTTATGTTCCTGGCGCTGGGCATTGTCATGAATGTGCGAATGCGCCGCTTCGTAAACTGAAGCACCAAAAAGATTGCCGCGCTTCGGCGCGGGAAATTACGACAGCCCTCGCGTGAAGAGGGCATTTCACCGGCGAGAACAGCAGTAAGAAGCCGGGCAGGATTAAGGCTAAGGCGCCTCCGGGCGGGTAACGGCCCCCTCAGCATGTGAGAGAGCGGTCACAAACCCGGCAAGGCGAATGCGATCAGTGCAAAAGATTACTCAGCCAGTGTCAGCGATCCGGTCGCGGAAGAAAGCCCGAGACCGCAGTCATCCTTTGCTCGAAACAACCATCGCAGCGCTCCATCCTACCCGTCTCTGCCTGCCTCTCGCCCGGTGATTCCATGCCGCAAAAAGCGGCATACAACCGGAGTTTCAATGACGAAAGAATTGTTTGTATCCTCTACGCCTCACGAGACCAGAGTGGGCATGGTTGAAGATGATCAGCTGGCAGAAATTTATCTGGAGCGCGAAAACGAATATACCCTCGCGGGATCCATCTACAAAGGCCGCGTCACCCGCGTCTTGCCGGGAATGCAGTCGGCCTTCGTCGATATCGGACTGGAACGCGATGCGTTCCTTTACGTCTCCGATTTCATGGAACTCGAAGAGCAAGAGGAACTGGACGAGGTGGCCACGAGCCAGGTCATACCAGTGCATACTTCTCCTGCGGCGAACGTGGAGGAGATGGCTATAGCTGCTGCTCCTGCCCAATCGCAAGCACAGCCTGTAGCGCAAGGCCACGAAACTACTCAGCCCGGCAGCCCGCGTGAAAGCCACGGCGAAGCGCGCGATTCCAGGGGCTGGCGTGGGCGACGCCGGCGCGGGCGTCGTGGCGAGCGCTTTCCCGATTCAAAATACGCGCGGCCAGGACCAGAGACGCACGAACCCACCCGTGCACAATACGGTCCACCACCCGGATATCAACCAATCATTTTGCCGGGAGAGTCGATTTCGAAATATCAGCGTTTGGCACACACCCCGCCCAGTCAGTCAGGACAGGTCAGACAGGATGAGGTTCAGCCCATCGCGCAGGCTTTTCCTGAAGACGAGCCGCTGTTCGCCGCGCCCGAAGCATCCCGGCAACAGCCTCATTCCAGCGGCCCTGAAGGCGACCTTGCCGAAGCGGCCCGACAGCAGGTTGAAGCAGATGCTGAAATCGAAACGGTACGTGTGCCCTTCGGTACTGGTTCTCGCGAATGGGAACGGGAGCAGACACGGCTGCACCGGATGAACGTGGCCGCGGTATTCGGAGCCGAAGCCGCAGACGCGGAAGAAGAGCCGGCCCACCCGCTCGCTTCAGCTCCGGAACGACCTGAAGTGGCTCCCTCCCCTGCTTCCGCGGGCACGATCGAAGAAGAAGAGATTGAGGAAGAAGAGGCCGATCTCGCGCATTACGTGGAAGAGCTCGAGGAAGACGCCGCCTTCGAAGAACTGGAAGAGGAAACTCACGAGGCGAACGAATACAACGAGCCGGCGCCCGAAATCGCCGCCTCGGGCGAGCAGCCAGCCGCGAATGTTGTTCCGTTTTCAGCCGAGCCGATCTCTCAGGAAGAGGCCGAACTGGCTGACGCTGAGGAAGAAGTCGAGGAAGAGGCCGAAGCCGAGGCCGAACTGGAAGAAGCCCAGGCCGAAGCCGAGGCGGCGCTCGATGCCGAAGCTCGCGGAAACGGCGCCGTGGATGCGCGCGCCGAAGTACGGGCGCCAGGGGCGACTGCAGGCTACACTCAGCGCGCCAAGCGCCCTGCATTCGACCGCCGCGGCCCCCGTGGACGCCGCGGAGGTGGCCGACGCTTCCGCCGCCACGAACCCCAGAACCTTCCCCTGATCACCGATCTTCTCAAAGAGGGCCAGGAAATCCTTGTGCAGATCGCCAAGGAGCCGATCGGGAAAAAAGGCGCACGCATCACTAGCCACATCGCCCTGCCCGGCCGTTTCCTGGTCTTCATGCCGACCGTAAACCATACCGGCGTTTCACGCAAAATTGCCTCCGAAGAGGAGCGCCTTCGCTTGAAACGCATCATCCACAGCGAACGCGAAAACGGCCACGGCGGATTCATCGTCCGCACCGCCGCACAAGGCGCTTCAGAGGAAGAGTTGCGCGCCGATATCCGTTTCCTGAAGGGACTCTGGGCTGACATCCGCTCGCGCGCAGATAGTTCAAAACCCCCCGCCCTGATCTACCATGATCTCAACGTTGTCGAGCGCGTGCTCCGCGATCAGGTGACGTCAGACTTCTCCGCCATCTGGGTCGACACCGAGCAGGAATACGAGCGCATCCTGCGTTTCGCAAACCGCTTCCAGCCCGCCCTGGTGAAGCGCGTGAAACTCTACTCGAAAGAGACTCCCTTATTCGAACAGTTCGGCTTGAACGAAGAACTGAACAAGGCGCTCAAGTCAAAAGTGTGGCTCAAGAGCGGCGGTTACATCGTCATCAATCAGACGGAAGCGTTGGTCGCGATCGATGTCAACACGGGCAAGTACGTGGGTAAAACCACTCGCCTCGAAGACACCATCGTGAAGACCAACGTCGATGCCATCAAGGAAATCGTCCGCCAGATTCGCCTGCGCGACCTGGGCGGCATCATCGTCATCGACTTCATCGATATGGATGAACGCCGTAACCGCCAAAAAGTAATGCAGGCACTGGAAGAGGCGCTGCGCCTGGATCGCGCCCCGTCAAAGGCATTGCAGTTTAATGATTTCGGACTCGTCGCCATCACCCGCAAGCGGGTAAAGCAGTCCCTCGAACGCACCATCGGTTCGCCTTGCCCCTACTGTTCCGCAACCGGCTTCGTGAAATCGGTATCTACCGTCTGCAACGAGATTTACGTCGAGATGCGCAAAATGACCCGCCATCTCGAGCACTCCGATGTAATGCTGCGCGTGAATCCCGAAGTGGCCAAGGCGCTCAAAGCCAACAATGGCCGCTGGCTGAACGAAATGGAAGAACTGACCAAGCGGACGATTATCGTGAAGAGCGATCCCGCGCTGCACCAGGAGCAATTCGACGCGAATTAGGAGATATCGATCTCCATCCTCACTTGCTCAAGCCTTTTGGGCAGTAGGCGACTTTGAATTTATTTGGCGTGACTCAATTGTTGCCACAGGCTTTCCACCGCGAGACCGAATAGCCCATAAGTAGCGGCATTGGCAAGAAGAACCCAGTAAAGTTTAATGCCGAAATGAAAATGAAAGCTGGCAAACGCAATGGGACAAGTTATGTTGATGAGAGTCCACACAATCGGCTGGTCCGAAATCAACGGACTTGGGAACGTCGCGGCGGCATAAAGTGCCCAGAATCCCGCAACTAGAAAGCCAGCAATTGCCCAGGTAACAATTCTGCGTTTCATACCGCTGCTCCTGCTGCCCGCATCTTTAATAATCCCACCTATTCATCCAAACTCCAAATAGCCTCAAAGTCGGGTCAGCGGCGACTTCGTCAAACCGGCCTTCCGCCCTCTGTGTGTTGACATTAGACACACTCTAATGTCACACTATATATGTGACTACTAAACGTGCACACGTGCTTCTGCCGGAAGATCTAGTGCGCGAGATCGATAGACTTGTCGGTCCCCGAGGACGGAGCGCATTTTTAGTCGAGACCGCTCGCAATGAGGTGCGCCGTCAAAGACTACTGCAGTTCTTGAACAGCAAAGAAGTTGTCTGGAAAGAAGAAGATCACCCGGAATTGAAACGCGGTGCGGGAGCCTGGGTTCGGAAATTGCGCATGGAAAGCGAGCGAAAGCGCTATGCCAAGCGCTGATGCGTCGTAATGGATATAGTCTTGGACACTTCGGTGTTGATCGATGCTCTGCGGCTGCGACACGGTCGGCGAGAATTACTCGCCCAGTTGGTGGCGGATGGCCATCATCTCGCCACGACGGCCCTAAACATAGCCGAGGTCTATGCTGGCATGCGTGCTGGCGAGGAGTCGTTCACAGCGTTTTTTCTTGAGAGTCTCGATTGCTTTGCAGTAAACAGTGCCGCTGGAAAATGGGGGGGGCTATTAAAAAGTGAGTGGGCGAAAAAAGGCCGTACGCTCACTCTCGTAGACACCGTTATAGCTGCCCTCGCGATCGAACATGGCTGCAACCTACTGACGGACAATCGAAAAGATTTCCCCATGCCAGAGCTCACCCTCTATCCATTGCTCTGAAATTACAATGCCTATGAGCAAATCGTGGTGCGTCTACCTTCCCACCACCAGCACCACAAAGCTATCCGGCAGAATTGCCGGTCGGGGCCGTGCCTGCCCGCTGGTTGCCGCTGGTTGCGCGCCAAATTTCGCCGTGACAACAAAAACCTGATGAGTCTTCGGATCGAGCGTTAAAGTCCGCGCCCCGCGTTGAGT
>QIAA01000151.1 GCA_003224905.1 Acidobacteriota bacterium | reverse complement strand
CCTGTTCGGTGGACATCGGACGCGCTATTTATCAGGCCGAAGCACACAAGGGAGTTGGGGGCACGGGGGCGGGCGCCTGTTCCGGCGATCTTCTATTAGGAGCGCTGGCAGCCTGCGCTCAGCTCACCTGCCAATTGGTGGCTACGGCGATGGGAGTTCCAACTGAACAAATCCAGGCTACGGTTACCGGAGACTTGGATCTGCAAGGCACTCTGGGGCTTTCGAAAGAGGTTCCCGTGGGATTTGAACAGATTCGGCTGAAGTTTGATATCCGGGCTCCAAAGGCAGGAGCAGAACAGCTGCGAGCTCTACAAGAGAAGACGGAGCAATACTGCGTTGTCATGCAAACCCTGCTCAAGCCGCCAAAAATTGAAACCGAATGGAGCTGTTCGTAATCGACTATTACCAGGCCGTAAGTTTTGGAGACAAATTGGCTCAAGTAGGCAACTTCTAGCGCGAAGCGCTATTAAGGGCCGAGAACGAACGCTAGAATTACTTGTATGCACGGAATTGCATATTGGTATCTGATTGACAATCTGTGTTCGTGCCGTATGATTAGGACTTCGCCCCGCTAGCTCCGGGCTGGGGAGGGATATATGTCTGAAGTCTTGAAGAGAATGTGGTCCGAGGATCGGGGTCAGGACATCGCGGAATATGCCGTGATGCTGGCTGTGATCCTGGTCCTGGTAGTAGGAACGATACGGCTGGTCGGCGGGAACGCGAATAATGCCTTTTCCACCGTCGCCAGTTCAGTTCAGTAAACGTCCGAAGCTGTGGATCTTCACTAAACTAATTCCCCAAAGCCTTCCGTGTGCCCCTATCCCAGCAGCCCTACAATTTGATGGTTTGCCTGCTTTGTGCAGCTTCGTAAATCTTCATCATAATCTTCAAATCCCGCAGACCTTCCTCGCCAGGCGTTAGCGGCTCCTTGTTCTGCATGACGCAGTCAGACATGTGGTCCATCTCACTGGCAAAATGATCGACCTCTGGAAACTCACGTTCTTCGATTGTGTTTCGGCGCGATAGCCTCATGCGCAAGCCGGTGTACCAGGTCGCGGGATCCATCTCAATCCTGCCTTCTGTCCCGAGCACGCGATAGTGGCTCTGGGGGAAGTATCCATAGCTTGAAGTGCAATTTGCCAGTAGACCGCTGGGGAACCCCAATTGAAAGTTAATGTGCTCTTCCACTTCTTTGAAACGCGGATCGCCGGGCGAAGTGTACGTCATGGCATTGACTTCCGTCGGCTCCTCACCTGAAAGATAGCGGGACGCGTTCAGGGCGTAGATTCCGATATCCATCAGCGATCCCCCACCGGCAAGCTTCCTATTCAGGCGCCATTGGTTCGGATCGCCGATGTTGAAGCCGGTATCAGCGATGATCATTTGCGTGGGACCTAATTCCTTGGATTGCGCTATCCGGATGGCCTCCCGATTGTACGGCTCATAACGGCAGCGGTAGGCGATCATCAGTTTGCGGTTCGCGCGCTGTGCCGCGTCGATCATCTGCTGGCATTCAGCGGCAGTGTTGGCCATCGGCTTTTCGCAAAGCACGTGCTTGCCCGCCTGGAAGCCACGGACCGTGTATTCGGCGTGCATGCCGTTGGGAAGAACGATGTAGATGATGTCCACGTCCGGGTTATCTTTGATCGAATCGTAATTCTGGTAGTTGTAGATATTCTTCGGACTGACTCCATAGCGCAGCGCGAGTTTATTCGCCTTGTCTGGATGGCCGCTTACAAACGCCACGACCTTCGACTTCTCGCATTTGGCGAACGCGGGAAGGATCTGATGGATGGAAAGGCTGCCCAGGCCTACGATGGCCCAGCCCAATTTCTTTCCAGGCGGGTCAGGAACTGTCAGCTGTGCCGAAGCGTTCTTCAACAAGCTCCCGGCGAGGTTGGCAGCGACTAATCCCTGGCCTACTCGGGTGATGAATCCCCGCCGCGTGACTTCTTTGCCAGTCGTGTCAGACATGTTTCACCCCTATTTCGAAGTACGCTGCTTGTGAATTTCATCGAGCCGCTTCTTCAAATACTGCTGATACTCCTGCTTCAATTGTGGGTCGCTCGGAGAGCCATAAATCTCGCTCGACTTGTATTTACCCTCGGCGAATTTCTTTTTCGTCCATTCGTCGTGGATGTGGGTTTCGTCCGCCTTGTCGAGGACTTCCTGAACGAACTGCGGAGGAATGAAATAGACGCCTTCGCGGTCGCCCACAACGAGGTCGCCTGGCATTACCGTTACCCCCTGAATGCGAACCGGGACATTGATTCCGGTCAGCATCACATTGCCGATTGGCGTGGGATCGACGAAGCGGAAGTATGCGGGCATGTCGATCTCGGAGATGCCATTCAGATCGCGGATGCTGCCGTCCACCACCAGCCCGCCGCCATGAGTCGCCTGGTTGACGTAGAAGAAGAGATTGTCGCCGACGATCGTGCCGTTCACTTTTTTGCCAAATAGATCCACCACCAGGACGTCGCCCGGCTGCAACATGTCAATGGCGGTCTGGTTCATGAGGCGTTTAACGCCGCGTTCTTTCGCCTTGGCTTGTGCGACATCGTCCACATCGGCGCGCAACGGCATGAACTGGACCGTGAACGCACGCCCGACCATCGTCTTGCCGGGATGCAGGACCTGAAAGCCGTCCGCGTATTGGTTATTGAATTCTTTGTCCTGCAGGACAGCCCAGACCTCCTCAGACGAGAGGCCGCGGGCGCGTTCGATGAGCTCATCAGGAACCTTAGGACGACCATCGGGTAGGCGTTCGAAGGGGCTTTTGGCGGTGTAGTCAACGAGATCCTGCTTCGGAAAACTAGTGAGTTGGGCAGCTGCGGAAGGCAGGCACGCGAGCAGAGCCAAGGCGGACCGCGCGATTCTACAGAAACGATTTTTCACGGTGTTTTCTCCGCTAGAATAGCGTTCCAGAAACTCTCAAATCGCAGGTCATTTGTCAATCTCAAATGGCGGGCGGGAGCTTACAATCGCTCGTTCATTCGAGTGACAGTGGGTTGCTGGCCCGTGAAAACAGCATCGCGAACTTTGCTGCAAAAGCTATTGACCGCAAAGAACGCGAAGGACACGCAAAGGACGCAAAGGAACGGGTCTTCGAGTAGGTTCGGGACTACGCCTGTTTGCAGTGATGAACAGGACTTCGTGCGAAAGGAATCGTTATGAGAAAGCACTCCGCATTCAGCCGTCGTGATGTCGTGAAGAATTCTGCTTTCGCGTTAGGAAGTGCTCTGGTGTGGGGCGAGCCGATGGAGGCTTATCCCAAGGCGGTGAACACGAATTCGAGTCCCTCCACACTGAAGATAACCGATCTGCGCGTGGCTAACGTGGTGAAGCCGGGACCGAGTCCCTGCCCGATCATTCGCATTGATACCAATCAGGGTGTTTACGGCCTCGGCGAGGTGCGCGATGGCGCCAGCCCCACGTATGCGCTTTTTCTGAAGAGCCGTATTGTCGGCGAGAATCCGCTGCAACTCGACAAACTTTTCCGCAAGATCAAACAATTCGGGGGACATGCCCGGCAGGGCGGCGGAGTTTGCGCGATTGAAATGGCCCTCTGGGACCTCGCAGGAAAGGTCTACAACGCGCCCGTGTACGCCATAGTCGGCGGCGGCAAGTTCCGAGACAAGATTCGCATCTACGCCGATACCACGGAATCAAAAGATCCCAAAATTTACGCGCAGCGGATGAAAGAGCGCAAGGAAGGAATGGGTCTCACCTGGCTCAAAATGGATCTCGGCGTAGAAATGGTTTCGGACACGCCAGGCACGGTGACTGAACCTTCCGACCTGACGCAATGGGAGGAAAACCAGCTGGAGCATCCGTTCGTGGCAATGGAGGTCACCGACAAAGGCATTGCGATGCTCGAACAATATGTGGCCGCAGTTCGCGATGCGGTCGGCATGGAGATTCCTTTGGCGATGGACCATCTTGGGCATCTGGGTGTGAAGTCAATCATCCGCCTTGGGAAGGCTTACGAGAAATACAATCTGTCGTGGCTGGAAGATGTAATTCCCTGGACGTACACCGATTTCCTAAAAGAAATCTCCGACCAGAGCCCCACGCCTATTCTTACCGGCGAAGATATTTATTTGAAGGAGCCATTCCGGGTGCTTTGCGAGCGCCACGCGGTGAGCAAGATTCATCCCGACCTTGCCACGTCGGGCGGTATTCTCGAGACCCATAAAATTGGCGATATGGCGGAGGAATACGGCGTGCCGATGGCAATGCACTTTGCCGGAACGCCGGTGAGCTGCATGGCCAACGTCCATTGCGCCGCGGCAACACAGAACTTTCTCGCTCTGGAGAATCATTCGCTCGATGTTCCCTGGTGGTCGTCGCTGGTTCAGGAATACACGAAGACGCCGATCGTGAATCATGGATGGATCGAGGTGTCCGACCGGCCTGGACTCGGGGTAACTCTGAACGATGATGTGGTTCGCCAGCACCTCGCGCCGGGGACAGGATATTTCGAGCCGACTCCTGAGTGGGATCATGAGCGCTCGTGGGATCGGTTGTGGAGTTAGGGGGTCCTCTTAAGCAAGCATCTCTTTGCCAAAAAAGCCGGAGAGCGGGCCAAGTTCTCGCGGGCGAGGGCGCCCGCGCCACACTTTCACGACAATCAGGATGCCTTGCTTGTGTGCTGACTCGCGGCAGCGTGTTGGTATTCGCGAATACCGCCGTTTTCAACTACGCGGACATATTGATTGAGCGGCAAGTTTGTCAATCGATCTATCTGCTTGCTCGGAGCGGGCCAGTGAATCTCAAGTTCATCGATCTTGGACGCGGTGCCGATCCCCAGCACTTCACGCGGATCGTGGGATGACAGATAACTTCCACCATTGTTCTTCAGGCGAAATCGTTTTTTGCCGCCTGCCGTCCAGTAGATCTTTGCGCCGATAGCGTCGCGGTTGCATTGCGCGCCTTCCAGCTTCAGGCCCAGCCAGTTGTTTCCTTTCGCGGCATTGTTTTTCAGCAGCAACGGCGCGGCACCATTGTTGCCGATCAAAACATCGAGAGCGCCGTCATTGTCGAAGTCACCTACCGCCAAGCCTCTTGCCGCAAAATATTTCTGAAATGCCGGACCACCCTGGTCACTGACATCGTGCAGCTTGCGGTCTTCACCCTGATGAAACAGTAGCAGCGGTTCTTTGTACTTCACCTGCATGGAGTAGTTATCGATCATGTCGTCCGGATGGCCGTTGGCCAGGAAAAGGTCGATCGCGCCGTCGTTGTCGTAGTCAAAGTATTTCAGTCCCCATCCGCTCAATAATCTGGTGGAACGCGCGACTCCGTTGGCGTGAGCAACATCTCGAAAAGTTTCGTCTTTATTGTTTTCGTAAACAGAAAACATCTCATGATCCACGTTGGCGACGAACAGATCCTGCCAGCCATTTCCGTTCAGGTCCGCCGCATCCACTCCCATACCGGAACGAGGACGGCCGCTCTCGCTGAATCCAACTCCAGCTTGCAGAGCAATTTCTTCCCAATTCCAGCGGCCGTTTGCGCCCGGCCCGCGACTCACAAATAAAAAGTTCTGCACCGTGTCATTGGCCACGAAGAAGTCGGTGCGGCCATCATTATTTATGTCCGTCGCGACGACGCCCAGGCCCTTGCCCATCGCTCGGGCAATCGCTGTGCCCTTGCTGACTTCGGTAAACGTTCCATCGCCGTTGTTGTGGTAGAGGAAGCTCGTGGTCGGCTTGAATACGCGCGGCACGCAGTAGTAGTTCTTACCGAGCTGATTGTTGCCGCACTCCAGCTTCTTTACACCGGAGTAATCGACAAAGCTGCAGACGAACAGGTCGAGTTTGCCATCGGCGTCGTAGTCGAACCAGACGGCGCTGGTAGTCCAACCGGGCGTGGCAAGCCTGGCCTTTTCGGTGACGTCGGAAAATGTTCCGTCGTGATTATTTTTGTAGAGAATGCATTTGCCGTATGCGGTGACAAAGAGATCGGGCCAGCCGTCGTTGTCGTAGTCGCCGACGGCTACTCCCATACCGAAATATGCGCCAGAAACGCCGGCCTTTTCTGTGACGTCGGTGAATGTTCCATCGCGGTTGTTCTTGTAGAGCGCGTTGCGCACGGGCTTCGTGGGTTTCCAGAAATCGCTGGGCCCGCTGTTCACGAGGAAAATGTCCATCCAGCCGTCGTTGTCAAAGTCCAGAAAGGCGCAACCAGGGCCGAGCGCCTCGGGCAAATAGTGGCTCGGAGATATCGCGTTCTCGTGTACCCAAGTGATGCCGCTCGCCGAAGGTGGCACCTCCGCGAACAGTGGCTCTTGGGCGAAGGCCTCCTGCCCGCGCACGAGCTGGGTGGTACCGAACACCGAAGCGAGCCATATCCATTGACGTCTGGTGAGATTCATGGTGTTACTGTGCGGTCTTCAGTTCCAAGGACTCGCTAAGGACGCAAAGAGAACCACGCCGGAGGCTGTGAATGGCCACGTTATTGTGCCTTAGCGCCGGGTTGCTTAGCTTGGGCTTCGGCGGTTAGTTTCTCGACGATCTCGCGTTCGCGTTTGCCGTCGGCCGGACGTTTCAGACGGTAATAGGCCATCGATAAAGAAACGTGTGCCTCGGTGAATTCAGGCGTTTCTTTGACCAGCGATTCTAACTCGCGCCGCGCTTCATCTACTTTTCCCAGGTCGAGAGCGATTGCCGCCAACTGATACCGTACCGCTGGGTCCCCGGGCCGAGTTTTCAGCGCCCGCATGAAATATCGTCTAGCTTCGTCGTAGTCCTGCTCCTGCCTGGCCATCGCTCCCAATTGCAGGTTCGACTCAAAGTTGTAAGGATCGGCGTTTAGTTCCGCCTTGAATTCCTTGATCGATTGATCGGAGTCACCGGTCAGGTGCAGCGCCTGCGCGTACAAAACATGCGCTTCCGGCAGGTTCGGATTGAGCGCGACTGCCTTAGCGAATTCATCACGAGCGCCGGCAAAATCCTGGATACCCATTTTGGCTGAGCCGAGCATCAAATGCGCCTCAGCGGAGTCTCCGTTGCGCAGAATGCGGTCAACCAGAACTTGTCCCTGCTCGACCTGCTTGTCGCGGATGTACGCCGTGCCCAGCATGTAGGCGATCGCCAGGTCGTCGGGATGAGTCTTGATCTCCGGTTCGAGGACGCGGATTACGTCCTTTTCCTGGCCCATGCGGAGGTAGCAGTCGCCGAGCAGCAGCACCGCCTGATGATTGTTCGAGTCCTCGGTATGGACTCTGACCAGGAGCGCCGTAGCTTTTGCTATGCGACCCATTTTGTAGTACGCGAGCGCGAGATTGAGCCGGGTTCCAGTATGCGAGGGCGCCTGCTTCAGAGCGATCTTGTATTCCGCGACCGCCTCCTCAAAGCGCCCCAGACCAGCCAGGGCCGCGCCTAGATTCGAATGGATCGCAGTAGCCTCAGGATGAATTTTGAGGAATTGCCGATACTCGGGGACTGCGCCCGCCAAATCTCCTGCCTGCTGCTTCTGCAGCGCGTCCTGGACGAGTTCCTGTGGAGACTGCGCCAAGGTGATGGTGCTGAGGGTCAGAATCAGGAGGGAAGCGGGTTTCCACATACCGCGGTTCGTGAGCTTAGTTTACCGCATAAAAAATGGGATGGCCGAAGCCATCCCATTAATTTCACTCGACGCTGCGCACTAGAAGAAGAACTTGACGGCAAACTCAACGATGCGGTGACCTTGTTTACTCGGGGTCGTGCCGAAGGTCGAGTTACTCTGGCTTATATTGCCATCCGTGTCTTGATTGAAGCTAAGGTTGAGATTGTTTCCGTTGAACGACCACAGCGGATGGTTCAACCAGTTGTAACCGTTGACCCGGAACTGCACACTCTTGTGCTCGGTAATGTTGAAGTTTTTGAACAAGCCCATGTCCCAATTGAAATAGGCCGGTCCGTAAATGGCCGGTAGGACAATTGGGCCGTTCTGGCCGACTTGCGTCGGCGCGGCGAAGCAACTCGCGTTGATGTACTGATGCGCTTTCAGCCCCGAGCGTGGATCGCAAGTCAAAACCGGGTTGAGCTGGATATCCGGCGTACCCAGTATTGAGACATTGCTGATCGCAAAGTTGGTACCCGGAATCGCCGCGCCGTTGAGGTTCATGCCAAAATTCTGGTTCTGGAAGCCTGTCAGGTTCGGGCCACTCTGAATCTGGATGATGCCAGAGACCTGCCAGCCATTGACGAATCCACCCAATACCTTGTTCGTATTAACCTTGGGTAATTCGACGGCGTATGCAGTGTTAAAGAGATGCGTGCGATTGTTGGGCAATACGCCATAGTTGTGGTTCACATTGAACTGGTCGATAAGGTTATGGCTGCCTGAATTCCCCACGATCCCCAAGGACTTGCTAAGCGTATAGTTCAGATTCAGGGTGTATCGGCCTCTCGTGCGCGCCCACACCGCCTGGAAACCGTTGTAGGTGGCACGCCCGTTGTTCGTAGCCACATACAGGTCCGAGTAACCCTTGATAGGCCGGAAGCTGTCGGCGGTAAGAGTGGCCGGATCAACATTCCCATTGTTTGACGAGAGCATGGCCCCTACTGGCACTGGGTTGATGTTCAAAGTGTTATAGCCCAAGCTGCCGCCGTTCCCGCTGCTCGGGATATCTTCCGATCTGTTGCCGATATAGGAGAGCTCCAATATGCTCGACCACGGCAACTGTCGGGAGATGGTGAGGTTCCAGCTGTCGGTATACGCCTGTCTGTCGTCCTTGCTGTCCACGGCTGACGGACCCGACGCCACCGCGCTGAAATTAAGCGTGTCCAGGCCGGCAACGCCCGGGAATTGGGGCAATGGATTGACCAGGATGGGTTGGCTGGTGTTTGTCCCCGTGGAAACCTTTCCGTCGAAACCTATCGACTTGACTCCTGCGGAAGCATCCAGGCCATTGGTAAACTGACCCGCATGGAAGTAGTAGCGGCCCCATCCTCCGCGAAGTATCGTCTTACCGTTTCCGAAGAGGTCATAGGCGGCGCCCAGACGCGGCTGATAGTACAAGGCGCGCGTCGGAAATCCACCCAACGGAACGGAATGGTCCTTGGCATGCCACAGGAATCCGCAGTAGGTCGGCGCGCCCGTACACGCTGAACCGCCGCCCGAGTTGTAGGCATTGATATCGAAGATCGAAAAGCCAAACGGGAACTGGTCCACCCAAGGCTGGAAATGAGTAAAGCGGAGGCCGTAGTTGATTGTCAAACGCCTGGTCAGTTTCCAGTCATCCTGTGCGAAGAACTCGAAAGTGTTATATGCAATGTCATTGATACGGTTGAACGAAGCTTCGTCGTAGTGGCTCGCGATACCCAGGACCTCGTCAGCATAAGCGTCGCCGGTGGTATATCCGAGTGAGCTCATGTCGCTGTTCGCGGGTCCAATAAACTGCAACTGGCCGTTGGTGTCATTATTGGCCGGTTGGGCGTTGCGGATCCGCTCCCAAAAGAAACCCGCTTTGAGAGTGTGAGTCTTAATTACCTTTGTGAGCGTATCACTCACGCTGGGCATGTACTTGTTGGCGTACAAACCCGACGACTTTCCACCGGCTTCGAAGCCGCCCGGATTAAAGATCAGGGCGGTTTCATTGCCGAAACTTCCGAAGGACGGAATCTGCGCGATGTTGTTCTTAAACAGTCCAGCGACTTGGTAACCAACGTTTGCGCGGTCTACCTTTGAAGGATCGCTGAAGATGTTGGGGAAGCCAACAAACGTGTACCCGAACACGGTTTCGTTGGTCATGGTCGGGCTGAAGACATGAGTCAGCGAAGCCGACACAGAGTCAGACCTATTCTTGCCCTCGATGCTTGTGGGGTAGGGAACCTGCGAACCGTTTCGCCACCAGAGGCCGACCGGGAATAGCTGCGTCTCCCGCTGATAGTTGTAGCGCACAAACAACTTGGTGCTGTCGCTGATGTTATAGTCCACCCGCGAGGTCCACTGCCTGTTGTTTTGATTGAAGATTTCCGCCTGAACAAAATTGTAGCCGCCGGTCTGGTTGGGATCGGCGTTGGGTGCCGGAAGCAGACTCATCAGGGCGAGCATGTTCGGGTTAAGAGCCGATTGCGGAATGATGCCGCTTGGATACCACCCCAAACCCGTGGAGTTGAGGCATGGCTTATACGGGAGTTCCCCTGGGCCTGGATTCACGGCGGTACCCGGACATGCCGAACCCGCTGGAGCACCGGCGGCGGTATTGTAGTTATTGCTCGCGTCGCCGATTTTCTGCAACTCGGTGGATGAGAAATCTCCCCCGAGCATGCCCGGGGTGGGAACTGTCGCCCGCAGCAAGCCGGTATCCAGCACCTGGTAGTAGTACTCAAAACCAGTAAAGAAGAACAGTTTGTTGTGCGTCTTGGGAACTGGGCCACCGAGCGAGCCGCCCGGGTAATAGTACTTATTCTGGGGTCTTGGTTGCTTGTTGAATACATTTAGTGCGTCATTGGCGTTCAACACGTAATTGCGGGCGGAGAAGAAGGCGCTGCCGTGATATTGCTGACCCCCGGCCTTCGTCACCGACGTAATGAGAATCGGTCCTTTCTGGTTCTCGGCGCTAAAGTTCGACGTCAAAACTCTGAACTCCTGAAGGAAATCCGAGTTGGGATTGACTGGCGTGTCGCAGTTGCAACCCGGATCTGAAACGTGTGCGCCATCCGCGGTGATGTCCAGCGAGTTGCTGGGCAGCCCGTTGTAGGTATAGGCGTTGTTCAATGGGCTCTGACTGCCGCCGTCCCCGTTGGCGTTAATGCCGATGACTTCGCCGGAGTAGTTTGCCTTGTTCGAAGTACCGTTCTGAACGGCGAACCCAGGCATGATCTTGATGTACTCAGCCGCGTCGCTGCCTACCTGAGTCAGGTTCTGCAACTGCTGAGATTCCAAGGTAAACGACTTCTCGGCTGAATCCGTGGTCACAAGCGAGGTCCCCGCAGCACTGACCTCAACCGTCTGGCTCGCCGCGCCAATGGCGAGAGTGACGTTCAAGTTGCGCTTTTCAGCGCCGCCCAAGGTGATGTCCTGCGCCTTATAGACTTGAAATCCCTGCGCCTCGACCGACAGGTTGTATTTGCCTACAGGAACCGAGGCGAAGGTGAAGTAGCCATCGGAGTTGCTCACGGTTTCGCGGACCGAGCCGGACTGCACGTCCTTGAGCGTGACCTTGGCGCCGCCGACTAGTGCGTTAGAAGGATCCGAGACTACACCCGTAAGAGTGGCAAAAATTCCCTGTCCACAGAGGTTAACGGCGAAGAATACGAGCAAGGAGACCAGACAGAACAGCTTCCCCGTACGTGACATGGCGGCGTCCTCCCACAAAATCGATTTTCTGGGCCAGCAGTGTGAGCCCAGTCTGGATACCTTGTCAAGAAAAAAGTGTGAAGGTGTTGAATGTCTTGACCGCCAGATTCGGGGAGCTTGGCCCTGACGGCGCGGCTCCGGGGCGATGTGATTGACCGGCAAGGGGGTTGCTGAGCTCGAGGTCTTAAGAGCGGCTGCGAGCGATCAAGAGAACTTGTGCCTTCGGATGATTCCCGCGCCTTCGCGAATCACCACAAGCTGATCGGCGGCCACGCTCGGAATGGTTTCGCTGTTGCCATTCGTCCAGCGAATGGTCAGATCAGCCGACGTTTCGGAGCCCAATCCGAAATGCAGGCGACGGTCGTTGCAGGAATAAAAGCTGGATTGTGCGAGCACTTCCTGAGCCTGGCGCCTTGCTCCGTAACGGGCGGTCACACGCGTCCCGATCGCGCTGCGATTGCTTTGGACTCCGATCAGCAGAACCTTCAGCCAGTGTCCACCACTCGCGACGTCGTTTCGCAGCAGAGAGGGCGGTTCATTCATGTTCATCACCAACACGTCGATGTCACCATCGTTGTCAAAGTCGCCGAAGGCGCACCCGCGGCTGGCGTGAGCATCGGAGATGCCCGCTCCGGCTTCCTCGATCAGCTCCTCGAATCTGCCGTCGCCAAGGCTACGGAAAACCAGGCGGGGCGTCTTGAACGGGTACGAGGGAAGCTTTTTCTCCACTTCCGGATAGACGCTGCCGGTCACGGCGAACAGGTCCGGTAAACCGTCGTTATCGAGATCAACCATTCCTGCGCCCCAGCCGATGTAGCGAGTTTCAACGCCCAGGCCGGAACGAATGGTCATGTCATCGAAGTTCCCCTTGCCGTCGTTGCGGTAGAGGACGTTAGTATCGTCGGCGAAGTTGGTTTTAAAAATGTCCAGGTTGCCGTCGAGATCGTAATCGCCGACTCCAACGCCCATCCCGGCCTGCTCCATGCCGTCTTCGCTCAGCGCAACTCCGCGCTCAAGCGCCTCTTCGCGGAAGGTGCCGTCGTGCTGGTTGCGGAAGAGCCAGCTCGGAGTCGAATCGCAGGCCACATAAATATCAGGCCAGCCGTCGTTGTCGTAATCGGCAGCGACCGCGGTCATGGGATACGAACCGGCCGCGCTCGCCACCCCAGACACCTTACTTACATCGATGAATGTTCCATTACCGTTATTGTGAAACAACTGAACTGAGCCGGGAGGAAGACCACGCGGTCCGCAATTGACGGGAACGCCTTTCCATGTGCAGTCGGGATTTTCTCCGGGCTTGGGGAGCTTCTCGAGTGTGGTATTGAGATACGTGGCGACGAACAGATCGATCCGGCCGTCGCGATCGTAGTCGACCCAGGTGCAGCCGGAACCGTAGCGAATCGAGCTCTGCGCGAGTCCTGCTTTCTCGGTTGCGTCGGAAAACGTTCCGTTGCCGCTGTTGTGATAGAGAACGTTGTGGCCGTAATAGGTGATGAACAGATCATCGAAGCCGTCGTTATCGTAATCTCCGACAGCCACGGCGGAGGCCCAGCCGGCGCGCTGCAGCCCGGATTTCGCCGTGACATCGGTGAAGGTGCCGTCGCGGTTGTTCTTGTAGAGCCGGTTCGTTGTTCCCGGTGGGTCGCCCTCAAGACGCGTGCCGTTGAGAACGAACAGATCAAGCCAACCGTCATTGTCGTAGTCTATAAACGCGACGCCACACCCGACCACCTCGATGATGTAGCTCTTGCTTTCTGCGGCGCCGTAGATTACAGGCTGTGTCAGTCCCGCCTGCTTCGCAATATCTGTGAAGTGCGCCAGAAAAGGACGACCGGATGGCTTACCGCGAGGTTGCGGCTTGACACCACGTGAAGAGACGCCTTGGGCGAAGGCACTCCATGACGATCTAACCAGCACTGCGCCGGCGGCACCGGCCACGGTGGTGATGAGGTTCCGGCGAGTCATCATCGAGATTGGCTCACAGACAATCTAGACCAGGATTTGTCCAACGCAGCCCAGGAAAACGCGGTACTAGCACCAGCTCCATGCCAGAGAGAACGCGCTCTCCGCCGAGCGGTTCTGTGCGTGACAAGTTGAGGAGATCACCTGTAAACCTGCCACTCAACAGCTTCCAGCAATTGCTCGACGCTGTCATAACTCAGGTTGCGAGGTAGTCCCAAGTTCCGTGGGCTTACGGTGAATGGTTTGTGCATAGGCCGTCGCTCGGCCATTAATCCTAAGCGCAGGAAACGATTGACGACTTCTTTAAATGAGGAACCTGTTCGGTGGCTCTCCTTCTTGAGGAGAAAGGCAATATCGTCGTCGAGAGAGAGTGTGGTCCGCACATCATCATGTTACTTAAGAAGCATCATGATCTCAACGAGGCGAGGATGGCCTCAGCGCTGCGGTCCAACGAGATCACCACCCGCAGCCGATTATTGATTCGGCTCGACTGCTCTCAAGTACTGACGTGCCTTTACGTTTTCAAATTTCTGCACAATTCCTGAGGGCCAGTGAATTTCGATGAGCTTCGCGGTAGTGTCGTCACCCAGTCCGGCGATCACGCGCTTATCGCTGGCAGATTGATATCCCACGGCAGTATTCACTGTGAAGTACTGGGTTAATCCCGATCCCGAAATGACTTTGACCCGGGCGCCGATGCCGTCGCGATTGGATTTCTTCCCGACGGTCTCAATGCCGATCCAGTTGTTGCGACTGCCTCCGTCATTGCGCAGCACGTAGGCGTACTGGCCGACATTGCTGACCACGATATCGGTGTCGCCGTCATTATCGAGATCTCCGAACGCCGCGCCGCGGCCGGCCCAGTCGGTGCGAAACGCATCTCCGGCGACCACCCGCTCAAAATGTCCCGATACATTGCGCAACAGCAGCGGGGGTTCAAGGTATCTCAGGTTCGGAGAGGTCTTCTCAATCGTGTCCATCACGTGGGACTGGGCAACGAACAAATCCTTCCAGCCGTCGTTGTCGTAGTCGAAAAACCTCGTGCTCCAGCCGGAGAAGGCCAGGGTAGCCGCTCCCAGGCCGGACTGGTTCGTGACATCGCGAAAGCTGCTGTCGCCGTTGTTGCGGAACAGCATGTAGCGCTCGTTAGAAAGATCGGTGACCACGATGTCGGAAAGGCCGTCATTATCGTAGTCGCTGAAATCAATCCCCATCCCGGCGAAAGTCTTGCCATCTTCGTTGTATCCCACGCCAGCCAGCAGGCCAACTTCGGTAAACGTCCCATTTCCATTGTTGTGATAAAGGAAACACTGCACAGAGTCATTGGCCACAAAAATATCGGTGAAACCGTCGCCATCGTAGTCGGCAAACGAAACTCCCAGTCCTTTACCTTTGGGATTAGCAACGCCGGCCTTGGCTGAGACGTCGGTGAAGGTGCCGTCGCCGTTGTTGTGATAGAGAATATCGGTCACGCCGTCGTAATTGTCGGGATGGCAGTAGGCGCGATAACCGGGCTTCTGCTCTCCGCAATAGCGGTTGGTTTTGAACGTCCAATCCACGTAACGCGTGACAAATAGGTCGAGCTTGCCGTCATTGTCGTAATCAAAAAATCCTGCGCTGGCGCTCCAGCCTCCCGCTCCCACGCCCGCCCTCTTCGTAACATCTGTGAAAGTGCCGTCGCCGTTGTTGCGGTAAAGCGTGTTGCCGCCGAAGCCGGTCACGTAGAGATCTTCGAAGCCGTCATTGTCGTAGTCGCCTACTGCAACGCCCATTCCGTAGTAGTTCTGGGGCATGCCGGTGAGGCCGGCCCGTTCGGTTACGTCCGTGAATGTGCCGTCTGAATTCTGGTGATAAAGCCGGTTCCAGAATTTCTGCTCAGTTTTGTCAGGCGATTTGCCATCCGGCATGGGATCTTGAAGCCTGGCACCATTGGTAAAGAAGATGTCAAGGCGTCCATCATTGTCGTAATCCAGAAGTGCCACGCCGCCACCCATGGTTTCAATCAGGTACTTGTTGGACGTCACGGAGTTCTCTTGTTTGAAATTAATTTTGGTTTCTTTAGTGATGTCGGTGAAGTGCGCGTCCGGGGAAGTGGTTGCGGCCATGAGGCAGAAAATCAAAGCAGACGCGATTGCGAAAACTAGAACTCTTCCCATGGCTAATGATTCTTGAATTTCCGGGTCTCTACGATCCCCTTGCTTTCCTGAATGATCAGCAACTGGTTCGCAGGCACATCTTTGAAAGTTTCCTTCAACCCCGAAGGCCATGCGACTTCGATGTTGTCCACCTTTCCCGCCTTCGCCAATCCAAAGTGCAGGCGCAGGTCGTTTTGCGAATAGTAGCTGGAGCCGCTCATGACTTCATCGATTTGCGTGCGCCCGGCACTTGTGAGCTTTACGCGCGTCCCGATTCCCGAGCGGTTCGAGCGTGTGCCAATACACTTGATCATGATCCAGTTGTTCTTGTTCCCGCCGTCGTTGCGCAGCAGGGTGGGAGGGCCATTCAGGTTATTGATGACGACATCTACATCTCCGTCGTTGTCGAAGTCGCCGAAAGCACAACCCCGGCCCAGATTATCGTTCCGAATTGCAGGGCCTGCTCTTGATGAGACATCTTCAAAACGGCCATTAGCCAGGTTGCGATACAACACCTTCGGCTCCCGGTAGGAAATGTGCAGTTTTCGAGCTGCGATCTGTGAGTAGACGTGGCCGTTCGCCAGAAACAGATCTTTCCAGCCATCGTTGTCAAAGTCGCAGAATCCGACCCCGAAGCCAAGGTATCTCCGATTCACTCCGAGTCCGGCCTTGATGCTGGCATCCTCGAACGCGCCATTGCCGAAGTTACGGTACAGCGTGGTCACCTGTTCGGAGAAATTGGTGCGCGCAATGTCGAGCCAGCCATCGCCGTCGTAGTCCGCGACACCAACCCCCATTCCGGACAAGGCAACCCCATTCTCATCCAAGGCACAGCCGGCAGGGACGGCAACTTCGCGGAATGTGCTGTCGCGGTTGTTGTGGTACAGGAGACTCGGAGCGCTGTCGCAAGCGACGTAAATGTCCGGCCAGCCGTCGTTGTCAAAATCCGCAGAGACCGCTCCCATCCCGTAGGAGCCCGTAGCCTGCCAGTTCTTGTTGACGAACACCATTGACGATGGTCCGCGCGGACGGGCGATGCCGGATTCATCGGACACGTCAACGAATGTCCCGTCTCCGCGGTTTCGGTACAACAGATTCGTGCCGCCCGAAAATCCTTGCGGTCCACAGGGCACCGGAATCTCGTTGTAGAAGCAATACTGCGCCTCGCCTGGCTTGGGCGCGCGCGCCGCATCGAAGTTCACGTAGTTGGCGACAAACAGGTCGAGATGGCCGTCGCGGTCATAATCTAAGAAACAGCAGCCGGCCCCCCAGCGGTTTTCTGCTCCAGCAACTCCGGCTTTGTCCGACACGTCCGTAAACGTGCCGTCGCCGTTGTTGTGATACAGAACATTCCGGCCGAAATAACTGACAAAAAGATCATCGAAGCCATCGTTGTCGTAGTCGCCGACGCAGCAGGCCTGGCCCCATCCGGATTGGGTGAGGCCTGCTTTTACAGTCACGTCCGTAAAAATTCCGTCGCGGTTATTGTGAAAGAGATAACACGTAGGCCGGGCATCTCTCACGGCCGGATCAAGACTGCTTCCATTGACCAGAAAAATGTCCACCCAGCTATCGTTGTCATAATCGAACAGCGCGACGCCACAACCCATTTCTTCGAGAAGAAATTGTTTGTTGGCGGGGTCACCAAAAATATTCACGGCTCGCGAGAGACCAGCGGCGGCTGTGACATCGGTGAAGACAACAGAAGGCGCGGACTGCGTCTGCGCCGAAAGCAGGCTGAAACCGAACGGCAACGCGGCCCCGGCCCGGCCCAGCATGTTCAAAAACTGACGGCGCGAAGGCAGGCGGCCGAAGCCGCTATTCACGCTTGCCTCCAGACGCAGGCGGGCTGGTTGCTGCGGAGCTTCGGCGCAGCTTTTCGAGCTCGTTGTTTTCGCGGTCGAGGCGCGCGAAGGAGTCGAGGGCCTTCCTGCTGTCTTCTATTTTGCCCAGCCGGCGGTAGAGACCAGCCAGCACATAATAATAAGAGGATGCATGGGAGTTATAGGCGATGGCGTGATTCAGCGCATCGACGGCGTCTTCCACGTGCCCATGAAGTTCCTCGGCCTTCGCTTTCTGAAACCATGCGCGGTCGGATTCAGGGTTCAGTTCCAGCGCCTTCTGAGCGTATTGCAGGCCCTTTTCAGAATCGCCCGTACGGTTGTAATGGGCACTGAGATTCACGTGCGCAGATGCGAACTTGCCGTGCCTCTCTTCATTCAGTGCGATGGCTTTCTGGTAGCTCGCGACCGCGCCCGCATTATCGCCCAACGCCTCCTGCGCGAACCCGAGCGCGTCCAGCGCTTCC
>QIAA01000046.1 GCA_003224905.1 Acidobacteriota bacterium | reverse complement strand
GCGGCGCCGGGAATGGCCTTCTCGATGTCGGCGTCGTCGAACACGATGTTGGGCGATTTGCCCCCCAGTTCGAGAGACACTTTCTTTAGATTGCCAGCGGCAGCATGCAGAATCAGCTTGCCGACTTCGGTGGAACCGGTGAAGGCTATCTTGTCGGCGTCAGGATGGGCGGCAAGAGCCGCGCCGGCAGTTTCGCCGTATCCAGGGACGATGTTGACCACTCCATCCGGGAATCCGGCTTCCTGAATCAGCTCGCCGAGACGCAGCGCGGAAAGCGGAGTCTGTTCGGCAGGCTTCAAGATGCAGGTGCAACCCACCGCGAGAGCAGGGCCGAGCTTCCAGGCTGCCATTACGAGCGGGAAATTCCAGGGAATAATCTGGCCTACCACGCCGACTGGCTCCCGTACCGTATAGGCGTGAAATTTCGAAGGCGGGGCAAGAACGAGAGGTATCGTGTTGCCTTCAATCTTCGTGGCCCATCCGGCGTAATAGCGCATGTGTTCGATCGCGACAGGAACATCGGCAGCGCGGGCGATGCTGAGAGGCTTGCCATTGTCGAGGGATTCCAACTCGGCGAATTCTTCGAGGTGCTGTTCGATCAGATCAGCGAGCTTCCAGATCAGGTTGCCGCGCTTTGCAGGTGACATCTTAGACCACGGACCGGTCTCGAAGGCGGCACGTGCAGCCTTCACGGCGCGATCAATGTCTTCGCGGTCTGCTTCGGCGACCTGGGCGAGCACTTCGCCGGTTGACGGATCGTAAGTGGGGAATGTCTTGCCGGAATCGGCGTCGACCCACTTGCCGTTGATGAAAAGTTTTTGTTTGCGGCTGATAAATGTGGATACTTCGGGATTCATCGCTGGAGTGGATACTAGAGTCGCCATATTTTTGCTCCTTTATTAAGAGTGCCGTTTAGAAACGGACAACCTGGAAATAAGGCAGCTCTTCGCTGCCGCATTATTCGTGGGAAGCCGCATCAGTATTGATTTCGGCTGAAGGGCGCATTACTGACGCTACTCCCCAACAGCGCGGAATTCAAGTCAGGGAGGTAAGGGAGCGCGTACGATTAAATGCTTTGCATGTGGAAGAACAGGAAAGCTAACCGCAAAGTTCGCAAAGAAAGACCGCAAAGATCAGGGATGCTAGCCCTGACATCAGTTGTGCAGCACGATCTCCATGCTTGAGCTCGACGCGGGCATGGTGAAAGTAACCGTCTTACGCGCGCTATCGAATTGCGGGTTTGAAACGATTTTACCGTTGACTGACAGCACATGCGGAGCATTGGTATTTCCATACACGACGATTTTGAGCGCACTCCACCACGGCTTATAAGTGCCCTCGGGCTTTGAGAGATTCACGCGCAGAGAGCCGGGCTGCGCCTCGCAGGTGAACTGCATGCGCAAATACTCGCCACGTGTGTAGGCCATTGTGTTTCCGTCATCCTGATAGATTGAGCCTTTGCAATTTGGTCCCGGGTAGACGCCCAGCTCAAGCGGACCCTGCGGAACTTCGTCCACGTTCTGCACTATGGGCGCCTGGGGCAGGATCGCGCCACCTCGCACCAGGACGGGCAGCATGTCGAGAGGCGGGTCGAGGTTTTGCAGTTGACCCTGCACTTGCTCACCAGTCCAAAAATCGTACCAGGCGCCTTCAGGCAGCCTGACTTCATACGGGCCCACGTACTCAGTAAGTCTTGGCGCAACCAACAAGCCAGATCCAAACATGTATTCGTTGTCTGTGGTTTGCAGATTGGTATCGCCAGGAAATTCCAGAAACATAGGACGCATCAGTGGAATACCGGTGCGGGCGGTCTCCTCAATGCTGGTATAGATGTAGGGCAGCAGGTGATACCGGGTTTCGATGTATCGGCGCCGGATGGCTTCGTGCTCAGGTCCGTCCACCCACGGTTCACGGTTGCGAGAGCCTTTCTCTCCGTGATTGCGGTAAATGGGATTGAACACACCAAGCTCCATCCAACGCGTCAGCAAATCAGGTGGGGGGCTTCCGGCGAAACCGCCGATGTCGTCACCGACAAACGCATAACCCGAGAGTCCCAGGTTGAGCAGTTGCGGAACGGAGATGCGCATGTGGTTCCAGGTGCTGCGGTTGTCTCCAGTCCAGGTGGCCGCGTAACGCTGCGCTCCGGCGTATGCGGCGCGCGTAAGCACGAATGGGCGGATATCGGGTTGCAATCGCAGCATGCCTTCGTAAGTTGCGCGGACGTTTTCCATCCCGAAAACATTGTGGATTTCGCGATGATCGGTCTTGCGGCCCTCGACATTGTGCACAGTATCCAGTGGCATGGTCTTATCGGCGCGCAGGAAGACTGCAGGCTCGTTCATGTCATTCCAGAAGCCGCGGATGCCGAGCTTTACGAAATCGGTGTACAGCGTGCCCCACCACTGCCGCACCGCCGCTCGCGTGAAGTCGGGGAAAACGCTGTCACCTGGCCAGACTTTTCCCACGTAGACGGAGCCGTCGGAATTCTTGACGAAGTAGTCGTTTGCCAGGCCTTCGTCATAGGGCTTGTAGCCCGGCAGCTTCGCTATATGAAGGTCGGTGATGACGACGAGCTTAAAGCCGTCGCTCTTCAGGTCTTTTACCATGCCTTCGAAATTGGGAAAGCGCTCACGATCGACGGTGAAAGGGCGGTTGTTCTGCTGGTAATCAATGTCGAGGTAAATGACGTCGGCCGGGATCTTGCGCTTGCGGAATTCGCCGGCAACCTCACGCACGCGAGCTTCGGGATAATAGCTGTAACGGCATTGCTGATATCCCAGGGTGGAGAGCGGCGGAAGCGGAGTTCGCCCGACGAGCGCGGTAAAGTCCCGAATCACCTGTTTGGGATCAGGGCCATAGAAGAAGTAGTAGTCGAGTTCGCCGCCATCAGCGCCGAAAGAATAGAAATCGCGGGATTCCTTGCCGAAGTCGAAATTGCTGCGATAAGTGTTGTCCAGAAAAACGCCATATGCAGCGCCCCCTCGCACGGCCATGAGAAAGGGAATCGTTTTATAGAGCGGATCGGTGGACTCCTGCCAGCCATAGGCGTCCGTATTCCACATGCTGAAAGACTGATTGCGGTGATCGAGTGGGCCACTCTTGTCTCCCAGGCCGAAGTAATGTTCGTCCTCGGGCATGGACTTCCAGACACGGAATGCGTCGCCGTTGAAGGAGACAGGGTAGCCGGCGTGATCCTGAGAGATGACGTTGCCCTTAGCGTCCAGAAAGAGGATGCGGAACGGAGCTTTCAGAATCTTTACTTGCATCGCTCCGGTGTTAAAGCGGATGTCATCGGCGGATTGCTCCACTTGAATTTTCGGAGGCTCTGAAAATACATTGGGGAGAACCGCGAATGAATGCTCGGGCGGGAAAGAGCCCTTTGGCGCATAGCGGACGCGCACAACGTTGGGCGATTGTGCGAGCACGCGAACACGTGCGGCACCTGCTCTGAGTTCTGCGCCTTGTGGCAAGGCTTCGACTGCAGAGACATTTCCCAGGCTCTGCCATCTGCCGGTTGCCGTGAGCGCGGGGAACGCAAGCAGCAGACAAACAACTCCGCTATTTAAGAAACGCATAAGGGTGCTCCTTAACGGAGAGAATGAGCAAAAAGTATACGCGCCATCAGCCATGGACCTAAGACAACCGCAGCGATATATACTTCTGCTCCTGAGTGCTTCGGCCCTAGTCGGAGGGAGCGGCAGTGGATTCTGCGCGTCGCGAGTTTCTAAGCGGGCTGGGTGCGTTTGCGGTCGCCAAGAGCTGGCCGCTTAGTACTTCGGAAATATCCAAGCAATCCGGCCCGGCGAACTCACCTTTCAGGGTGGCGGTGATCAATGACGAGATCTCACAGGATTTCGGGCGCGCCTGCGAAGTCGCTTCGCAGAAGTTCGGCATGAAATGGATGGAATTGCGGGGCATGTGGAACAAGAATATTGTCAAGCTGGATGCGCATGACATCAGCGAGTCGCAGCGCATACTTAAGAAGTACCAGTTGAGGGTTACAGATATTGCCAGTCCGCTTTTCAAAGTGGATTGGAAGGGCGCGCCCAAATCGAAGTTCAGCCCGAAGCAGGATCAATTCAATGCCGACTTCACGTTTGAGCAGCAAGGTGAGGTGCTTGAGCGGAGCATCGAACTGGCCAAGATCTTTGACACCGACCGCATACGCTGCTTCGATTTCTGGCGCCTTGATGATCCAGCGCCGTATCGTGCCGCGATCAATGAGACTTTGCGGGACGCTGCAGAGAAGGCGGGTAAGCAGGGCAGAATACTGGTTCTGGAGAATGAGCCTTCCTGCAATACGGCAACCGGCGCGGAAGCAGCAAACGTACTGAGTTCCGTTCAATCGCGTTTTTTCATGCTTAATTGGGATCCCGGAAACGCGGCTGGCAGCGGGGAAAGGCCTTATCCTGATGGCTATGACCGGCTGCCAAAAGATCGCATCGGACACTGCCATTGCAAGGATGCAACCAGGAATGGACAGAAATACGAGTGGGCGGCCATGGGACGAGGGATGATTGACTGGGTCGGGCAGTTCCGGGCGCTTAAACGGGACGGATATCAGCACGCGGTAAGTTTAGAGACCCATTGGCAGGGTGGCGGCTCGCCCGAAGCATCTACAGAACAAAGTTGGGCGGGGATGAAGAAGCAGTTGGAGAGAGCTGGGGCGCTTTAGACGGCAGTTGTCACTTAGCAGTTAGCACTTGGAACTGAAGTTTCTAGCAGCGGCTGGCGGGAGTTACGCGATGTCTGCCTTAACCCGGCGGCAATTTGTCCAGAGTTCAGTGATGCTGGCAATGTCATCTCCCTTTTCATTCGCAAGTTCATCATCGGCCGAGCGGCTGCCTATCGGATTTTCCACGCTCGGTTGTCCCGCATGGGATTGGCTCAAGATCCTTGATTTCGCCCAGCAGAACGGTTTCGCCGCGGTGGAGTTGCGCGGTTTACAAGGAACGATGGACTTGCCCGCGCGGCCGGAATTTGCACCTGGCCGGATCGAGGAGTCGAAGAAAGAGGTTTCGGCGCACGGCCTGCGAATCTCGTGTCTGGGCAGTTCGGCTCACCTGCACGAGAGTGATCCTGCTAAGCATGAGCAACAGCTTGCGGAGGCTCGGCGGTTTATCGATCTGGCCTCCGCGCTGGACGCTCCTTATGTCCGTGTTTTTGGCAATAACATCGTCGGCGGCCGCGAGCAGGTGATCGAGCATGTGGCAAAGGCATTAAGACAGCTGGGCGACTATGCGGGGCAGAAGAATGTCACGGTGATAATCGAATCGCATGGCGACTTCATAGATTCCCCAACTCTGCATACGATTCTCGACTCAGCGCATTCTTCACATGTCGGATTGCTGTGGGATGCCCATCACACGTTTGTGAGCGGCAAAGAAGATCCCGCTTTTACGGTCAGCCAGCTTGGGAAATACATTCGGCATACTCATCTAAAGGATTCCGTTCCGCAAGGCAATGATGTGCGTTATGTGCTGACCGGGCGCGGAACCGTTCCGGTTAGACGTCAGGTGGAGGAGCTCACGAAGATCGGCTACAGCGGTTACTATTCGTTCGAATGGGAGAAGGTTTGGCATCCTGATATTGAAGAACCGGAGATCGCAATCGCGGACTATGCCCGAGTGGTAACGCAGTACATCAAGGATGCTCGATCAACGAGCACCCGGACTTCTTGATCAGCAGAGGATCTGCCATGACTGATAACACAAGGCGAGAGTTCATCAAGCAAGCGGCTTTGGGAACAACGGCATTCCTGGCGATGCCATCGGCGCGAGTCCTGGGCGCGAACGAGCGCGTACGCATTGGCATGATCGGAGTTGGCGGGCGGGGCGAAGAACTGCTGGAACAGGTGCTCGAAATTCCGAATACGCAAGTTGTCGCGATCGCTGATGTTTATTCGCGGCGTCGCGATCAGGCCAGGCAGAAAGCGCCGAACATTCAGGCACTTGAGGACCATCGCCGTTTGCTTGACATGAAGGACGTTGATGGCGTCATCGTCGCCAGTCCGCTGCATTTGCATGCGCGGCATTTTCTAGACACCATTTCCGCGGGCAAAGATCTTTATTGCGAAAAGACGATGACCTGGTCTATTCCCGAAGCAGAGCAGTGCCTGGAGGCGGCGAAGAAATCTGATCGGATAATTCAAATCGGCTTACAGCACGAGAGCTCCGGCGCGCTGGCGGACGCAAGAGAATGGATAAAGGATGGAATTGTCGGCAAGGTTACACATGTCGAGTCATGGATGAGCCGCAACACGCCGCACGGAAAAGGGCAATGGGTACGACCTGTGCCTTCCGACTGCACTTCGCAAAACGTGAATTGGGAAGCGTTTCTTAATGGCCGCAAAGAATCTCAATTCGACGCATACAAGCTCATCAATTGGCGGTTGTTTTGGGAATTCTCCGGCGGCAACGTGGCTGAGAACATGGTGCATCAGATCTCATGGATCATAAGTGCGCTTGATCTGGGGGTTCCTTCTGCGGCGTACATGTCAGGCGGTGTGTTTTCCGAGAAAGATGGCCGTGAGGTTCCGGACACGATCGCTGTGACTCTAGACTTTCCGAAGGACATTGTGGTGACCTGGCAATCCACGTTCAGCAACAAGCGTTACGGGCTGGGCGAGCGCATCCTCGGCAGCGATGGAACTATCGAGCATATCGAGGGAGGAAGCGAAATGATGGCCGCGAAGTCGGAGGAAGTCATACATTACTATCCTGAGGAAGTGAATCGATCTCACGGAAGCCGGCTCGACGGAACGACTCAAGACCAGAATCACATGGCGAACTGGATTGATTGCGTGCGCTCGCGCAAGACGCCCAATGCACCCGTCGAGACCGGCTACCGCTCCGCACTCGCAGTCCACATGGCAAATTTGTCCTACCGGCAAAAACAACGGGTGACGCTGGAGGAGGCGAAGGCGTACAAGCCAGAATACTGAAGAGAGTGACCAAAGACTGATGGCCTCGGTTTGACGGTTCTGCGGAGGACGCTGATAAAATTGTTTCACACCGCAGTCTAGTCTCTGTGGGGCTATAGCTCAGCTGGGAGAGCGCATCGTTCGCAACGATGAGGTCGTCGGTTCGATCCCGACTAGCTCCACCAAGAAAGCCGCCAATAATCCTCACACGGTTAGCGCGGGGCTGGGATTTTTGCTTCGCCACATGTGCCGCATGCGAGCCTCTGGCGGACACTCTTTCATTTTGCTGCAAAACGAAAACGCCCCAGACTCATCGAGTCGTGGGACGTCCGTCGAACAGCCCTCCCCCAGAACTGCTCAAGAACAATGTAGCAATCAACCGCGAAGGAGTGAATGGCACGCACGTGCCAGCGGGCGTCAAACTCAGGCTAACTCGGCTCGTGAGGTTAGCAAGAGCGCGTCTGGCCGGGACACTGACAAGCACTTGATAGAGCAGATCGAATTGGATTTGCTGAAATCTGAGAGAAATACGGACCCGACAGTAATGGAAACGGCCTTAGCGGAGGATTATGTGAACTTGACGCCCACAGGCGTCGGACCGGGAAAGACCGCACTCCTGGAAAATTTTCGAGAACACGCAGGCGAAGCGCCGCCCTACTCGGTACGCCAGGAAGATATGAACATCTTCGTTCTCAATGATGCATCGGCGGTTGCTGCCTACGTGAAAATTTACGTAGCGAAAGAAAATAAGAACGTTGCGCGCGAAGATACAACACACGTGTTCACGAAAAAAGATGTACCTGGAAACTGAGAGTCTCCAGGGCGAGCCGTTCAGTCCATGACGAGTGAGGGCCGGTTCGCTACGAGTTGCGCGTGTTGCGAGTTCGAAGTGTGGAGAACTGTTGATAAATCGCGTGATCACAAAATTTTATCGACAGAATTCAGGCGACAAAGATTTGCGTAGCCTCAGTTCTTCGCCTGCTGAATCCGGCTCAGCTCGATGGGCACTTCTCGCTGAATCACCATTTCGAGCGTGGTGCCGGCATCCAGTTTCACTTCATTGTTGCGGGTGAGCATGGCGATAACGCTACCAACGCCTCCGCCGATTCCAGCTCCGATCAGCGCGCCTTTGCCTCCACGGCTGAGCCCGCCGACCACCGCACCGGTACCGGCTGTGCTCGCGACGGTGCCGATTTTTTCTCCCTTCTGACTGTCCGCGCGAATGGTGCCCTCATTCCCCGTCATTGAGGTCTTTTCCGCTCCTGGGACGTTTTCGACGGAGCCGGGGAGGACGACGGTATAGCCGCTTGGATAAATCAGAGTAGTGAAATGCATCAGGACTTCGGCACGGCCCTTTACGCGACCAGCCCGCTTGACCTCGCTGATCTTTCCCTGAACATAGGTTCCGGCGGGGATGAGAATGCGACCGTTATCGACTACGGGGAAGGTTGTCTCGGCGTAAACTGCATCGCCTTCGCGGGCGCTCTTCGTAGAGATAGCGTGCTTGAGCGCAACTGGCACCTTGGTTCCGGCGGGGATGGATATCGACGCAGCCGACGCCGCAGGCTTGGCCGGATCATTGGAAGTTCCCTGAGCGAGAACCATGGTAGTGAGTGTGAAGAACGGGATTAGGAGACGCACGGTTACCTCCCGGCGAGCAGAAGTGCTTTCCGATGGTGTAAGTATAGGCCGAAGCACCAATGCGAAATAGGATGCAAGGAAAAGACGAAAAGGTTAGTCGCTAGGCGGTTGAACGCCGCAATTGCGCTGCCCGGATGTTACCCATAAACTGCGATTGGAGGCGCTGGACGCACAACTCACCGCAGACGTGCAGCGTGCCTTCGTTTTGGGCAATCTCGTCATTCCAGGGAGTTAGATAGAGAACCGGCTGATTGAATTCAGCAAAGGACGTCCACATCAGCCACCAGCGATCGTTTTGCTGCCTTAGAATTCCGCAGTTTGGACCTGCGCATCGATAGAAGGAAGTCGCGCCGGGCATCGTAGCCGGACATTCTAACCGAGTTCGTTACTTGTAAATGAGGTATTTCTGGCGGAGCTGGTCGAATTTCTCCAGCGGTTCGCGCCAGTCGTCGGCGATGCGGCGGGGATCTTCGCTGCGGATGATAGCGTCAAATACCGACTGATTAACCAGGATTTCGATCATGCGCTCCATGTGAAACTGCTCCGGGTAGAACTTGCGCAACGCGGAGGCGAGTTCGATGCCAAGTTCGGGAGCATCGAAGGCACTGCGTTCTACGAGAACAATGTTTACGCCTTCACAGTTCTGGTTGGCATAGTTGCTGGCGTTGGGAGTGAACCTGACCGGTACGAAGCGCACACCCGAAATATTTCGGGCGTTCAAGAACTGAGCGAGTTCCTTTGCTTTGATCCAGGGTGCGCCCAGCAGCTCGAACGGAGTGTCAGTACCTCTTCCGACAGATACGTTTGTGCCTTCCACCAGAGCAACGCCTGGATACAAAGTGGCTTCGGTGAGGCTACGGAGGTTCGGTGATGGATTCACCCAGGGAACACCGGTCGAATCGAACCAGTCGCCGCGCATCCAGCCTTCCATAGGGACCACGGTGAGCTTTGCGTTTATGTTGCGTTCCGAGTTGAACATCTTTGCGAGTTCACCGATGGTCATTCCATGGCGAACGGGGGCAATGCCGTAATTAACAAAATTCTCCTTCCCGGGATCGGGTAAGGGGCCTTGCAGAATGGAACCGGTAATCGGGTTTGGGCGGTCGAGCACGATGAGCTCAGTTCCCGCATGCGCCGCGGCTTCGAGGAAGTAACCGAGCGTAGTCTCGTAGGTGTAGAAGCGGACGCCTGCATCCTGAACGTCGACTACGACTGCATCGAGGTCCTTCAGAATATCGACCGAGGGCCGGCGAGCAGCGTCGGTGGCGCCGTAGATGTTGTATACCGGAACTCCAGTCTCAGCGTCGCGCGTGTTGGTCATCTGGGTTGTGTCCAGCGTTCCGGTGACGCCATGCTCAGGACTGAAGATGGCTCCGAGAGAAACGCCGTCGGCATGCGCGAGGACGTCAATGGTGCGGCGGCCTTGTGAATCCAGGCCGGTCTGGTTCGTCAAAAGCCCAATTTTCTTCTTGCCGGTGATGGCGCGCACGGGATCGAAGTTGTGGGCTTCCAGTACATCGATTCCAGTTTGTACCGATCCATTACGCGTGGATACTCGTCGGGCGGCAGTCTGCGCTTCGTTATAGCCGGTGATGCTTTTCCAGCGCAGTTCTTCTTTCTCGGTTGAAGTCAATTGAAGCGCAGCCGTGACTGCTGTGGCTACTTTCGTGCGCAGAGCGACAGCACTTCCCTTCCCCCGAGGATGCACTGCGTTGGTCAGGAGGATGATGTAGGTGCGCGTCGTGGGATCGATCCACAGTGAAGTTCCTGTGAAACCTGTGTGTCCGAATGAGCCCACGGGAAGCAGTTCCCCGCGATTGGTGGAAAAGGGAGAATCGATATCCCAGCCAAAGCCGCGCAGGGTGGATGACGTGGGGGGCTGCTGGGGCGTGCTCATTTTTTCAACCAGAAGCGAGGGAAGGACAGAGCTGCCGGTGAGTAAAGCACGTGCGAATTTTGCCAGGTCATCAGCGGTGGAAAAGAGTCCGGCGTGCCCGGCGACGCCTCCCATGCGCCGAGCGGTAGGATCGTGCACGACTCCACGCAGCATGGTGTTGTTTTCGTCGTACTGAGTGGGGGCGATTTTCGGCCGCCACGGCACTGGCGGCAGAAAACGTGTATGCGTCATCTTTAACGGAACGAAGATGTGGGTTTCGCAGTATTTGTCGAGTTGCGTCTTGGCGACGCGCTCGACCAGCGCGCCCAGAGTGATGAAATTGATATCGCTGTAGAGGAAGCGCGAACCGGGAGGATTTGCGGGCTTCTCCGCAAAGGCCATGCTGAAAGCTGTGTCGCGGCCTTGCCAGGGGTGGGCCAGATCGAGATCCTCTCGCAAACCGGAGTAGTGTGTCAGCAGCATGCGGACGGTGATGTCGTCTTTGCCGTTCTGGGCAAATTCCGGAATATATTTCGCGACTGGATCGTTGAGCCGTACCTGGCCTCTTTCTACAAGTTGCATGACGGCGGTGGTAGTAGCCACGACTTTGGTGAGCGAAGCCACGTCGAAGATCGTGTCGGCTGTCATCAGTTCGCGGCGGGGCTCAAGGGCACGGTAGCCGGAGGCTTTTCGATATGCCTGCCCGTTATGCCAAACCAGCACGACAGCACCCGGTACCTGACCAGTGCGGATTGCGTCCTGAATGATGGGATCGATAACCGAGAGCCGACCAGGAGTCGGCCTGGCCGTAGCTGCCCCAGCTGCAACGCTGAACGCGGTGGCCACGCAGATGACTGCGCCCAAACCGAGCGAGAGTCTTTCACGTCGCAGCTTTGTTCGAAAGGGATGGATGTTCTGAATTTACACAAGCAACTCAGGGAGGCTCAAGAAACCGAAGTACCACATGATGACAATGCGGATACTGCGGGTTGGTGGCTTGTATGTGCTTTCTTTCGTGACAAGACACACCCGTGGAACACACGGTACCTTTACCGTGGCTGCGGCGTTTGTTATAAACCGGGCATAGAGAACACGACTCCTTTGCGGCCAACTTCCTCAGAACATCAGGTCACGCCGGGAACTTGCGCGCACTTTCCTATAGCAGCGTATAGCGAGCAAGACCGCCGGTTTGGCACAGCTTTCGAAATCCTTCGGCAGGCCATTTGCGAGAAAGTGTTTCCGGCAGCCTCTGTGGCAGTCATTTTTCAAGGAAAACTGGTCGCACTGAAGGGCCTGGGGCGGTTTACTTACGAGGCGGAATCTGCAGAAACGTCTACAGGAAGCATCTTTGATTTAGCGTCGGTTTCCAAAGTTGTGGCTACGACCAGCATGTCGTTGATTCTCTACGAACGCGGCCTGCTGGATTTGGAAGCGCCGGTTGTGGCGGTCGTGCCGGAATTTGCTGGTGACGACCGTCGGCGGCGGGAGGTTACTCTGCGGATGTTGCTGGCGCATTCGTCCGGACTGCCCGCCTACGAGAAACTATTTCTAAAAGCTGACACCAAAGAGAAGCTATTGACTGCGGCATTCACCATGCCTCTGGCGAACGATCCGGGAACGAAAGCGGAATACAGCGATATCGGATTCATCATTCTGGGGGTCGCGCTCGAGCGTATCGCGGACGAACCAATGGACCGTTTCTGCCAGCGCGAGATATTCGGTCCACTGGGCATGGGGCGCACGTCTTTCAATCCTCCAGCTTCCTGGCGCAGTACGATCGCGCCCACAATGGATGACAGGACGTTCCGCAATCGCGTGATCCAGGGCGAGGTGCAGGACGAAAACGCCAGCGTACTTGGTGGCATGGCGGGACACGCCGGCGTGTTTGCAACCGCCGAAGACGTCGCCGTATTTGCTAATGCCTTGCTGAACGGCGGAACGCCGATCATTCGGCCATCAACCTTGAATCTGTTTACTCAACGGGAAGCTGCGCCCCCGGGGACTACTCGTGCTCTGGGTTGGGACACGCCTTCGTCTCCTTCTCAGTCAGGAAAATACTTGTCCGCACGGGCTTTTGGTCACCTCGGCTACACCGGCACGTCACTCTGGATTGACCCGGAGCGCCAGCTGTCGATCACGCTGTTGACGAATCGCACGTGGCCGGACTGCGCTAATCAGGTAATCAAAGAAGTACGGCCCCGCTTTCACGATGCGGTCATGGGAGCACTGGAGAGCGGAACTTGAGACGGCGAAGCAAATTAAGAGGACGGCAGCTACCACTCACCGAGCGATTCAATCCTGTATCCACCGATCTCGATCTCAGGTCTTCCTACGAGATCGCAAAGATCATCAATGCCGAGGATGCCAAAGTTGCGCCTGTAGTCCGGCGTGCATTGCCGGAAATCGCTCGTGCCATTGACCTGATTGCCCGCGCTCTTCAGCAGGGGGGAAGATTAATTTACGTTGGCGCCGGCACAAGCGGTCGCATTGCCGCGCTGGATGCGGCCGAAATCCCGCCCACGTTCAACACTCATCCGCGAATGGTTCAGTTTGTCATGGCTGGAGGCGCGAGAGCACTGGGGACGGCGGTCGAAGCGAATGAAGACTCACGGGAATTGGGCAGGCGTGAAATCGCGAAAAGACGGCCAGGCAAGAAAGACGTAGTCTTGGGAGTTGCCGCAAGTGGACGAACGCGGTTCACCGTCGCAGCTGTCCAATATGCGAAGAGCAAAGGCGCAAAGACCATTGCGATAACCTGCAACGGTGATTCACCGCTGGAGAAAGCCGCCGATCTGGCGATCGTCACCGAGGTTGGGCCTGAGGTGATTTCAGGATCGACGCGCATGAAGGCAGGCACGGCACAGAAGATGGTTCTGAATATGCTCTCCAGTGGCGCTATGGCGAAGCTCGGCTACGTGTATGGGAATTTGATGGTAAGCGCTCATCGCAAGAACCGGAAACTTGCCGAACGCGGAATCAGGATGCTGCAGCGTGCGAGCGCTGTTTCAAGAGAGTCGGCGGAACGAGCACTAAAGGCAGCTCGAAATCAAGTTCCCACTGCGTTGGTTATGTTGGGAGCGCAAGTAAGCCGCGGGGAAGCCGAGCGTGCGTTGAGATCGGAGAAGGGAAATACTCGCAGAGCACTCGAAAAGCTCGAAAAAACATGATTTTCGATGTTGTTCTCACAGCAAGTAACGCAAGTGCGCCATCTGCAGGACAAGCGAGGATTCCTGAGGGCCGTGTCCTGCGGATCGGGATTGCCCTCCCATAACTACCACGTGACCCCGTAGAATGGACACCGCAAACGGAAAAGGACGGACTCTTGGGGCATATTTAAGGATTCACCACCACAGGAATTATCTATTTATGGATAAGTTTGTGATCCGCGGCGGGAATCCGCTGCTGGGGACAATTCGCGTGAGCGGAGCCAAGAATGCCGCGCTGCCAGCCATGGCTGCCGCTCTGCTTACGGATGAGCCGGTCATTCTGGAGAATGTCCCGCAAGTTCGAGATATCGAAACTACACGCAAGCTGCTGGCTTCAATGGGCGCGGAGGTCGAACTCGGTTACGGGCGCGCCCAGCATCGCACGACGCTCTGCTGCAGCCGTATCGCGGCGCCGGAAGCGTCCTATGAGCTGGTAAAAACGATGCGGGCCTCCACACTGGTGTTGGGCCCGCTGCTGGCTCGTTGCGGAACAGCGCGAATCTCCTTACCAGGAGGCTGCGCCATCGGGTCGCGGCCGATCGATCTCCACATCAACGGGCTGGAACGTCTGGGCGCGAACATCACCCAGGACCACGGATACGTGGAAGCAAGCGCACGGCGGCTCAAAGGCGCGGAAATCATCTTTGACAAGATCACGGTGACCGGTACAGAAGACCTGCTGATGGCGGCGACGCTAGCCGAGGGTGAGACCGTGATGCAGAATTGTGCGCGTGAGCCCGAAGTTGCCGATCTGGCGAATCTGCTGAACAAGATGGGGGCACTGATCGAGGGAGCAGGCACGGCTACCATTCGGGTTAGAGGAGTTGAGAAGCTTCATGGCGCCCGGCATCGCATCATTCCTGACCGAATTGAAGCGGCAACTTTCATTATTGCTGGCGCTCTGACCGGCGGCGATCTGAACGTGACAGGGTGCGAGCCTCGTCATTTGGGAGCTGTCCTGCAGAAATTATCGGAAGCGGGAGTAAAGACTGCGTGCAGTGAAGATTCGGTCCGAGTGATGGGCGATAATCCGCTCGTGGCAGCTGACGTTGTTACGGAAGAATATCCAGGATTTCCCACAGACATGCAGGCGCAATACATGGCCCTGGCTACCCAAGCGAACGGAACTTCAATCATCACAGAGAACATTTTTGAGAATCGATTCATGCACGCACTTGAAATGGTGCGTATGGGAGCCAACATCAAAATCGAAGGAAGACGCGCAGTAGTGCGGGGCAAGTCGCCACTGAGCGCGACGGCCGTGCTGGCTTCCGATTTGCGTGCCTCAGCTTCGCTGGTCCTGGCCGCGTTGGTTGCCGATGGCGAATCGATCATCGACCGCGTCTATCACATCGATCGCGGTTACGAACATATTGAGGAGAAGTTGCGTGGGGTGGGTGCCCAGATCCGGCGCATTGGAGAAATTCTGCCGAAGAAAGCGACCGCTCCCGCGGTTAGGGCCTGACGTTTTCGCTGTCAAGGCTCCTGGACTGCCATTTCTATTCCGTCGTTTTCGCGCTCCCGCAGAAACACGTGACCGTTGCTGCACTGCGCCGGTGTGTTCACCCTCTAAGATGCAAGGCGCTGCACAGTAATACGGTTTCTGCCGTATCGAAGTGTTACTGCCCGATTGGCTAGACTGTCGTCAATGGCTGGTTGACGGCGCGCGCGCCTTATCTAACAGAATGGAGTTGTAGAAAAAGGGCCGTGACAGAATCACGGCCCTTATGATTTTCACAGAGCAGGATATCAGCGTCGTCCGCCGTGCCCTCCATGCTGGCCGCCGTGCCCGCCGCGGCCATTTCGGCCTCGCCGATGGCGTCCGCCTCCTGCCGGCCGGCCGCCGCGGCCGCGATCGCCACCACGATCGCGATCACCGCCTCGGTCTGCGGTGGCATGATGTGGTTCGTCGCGGTTGAAGTTCGGCTCGGACTCGTCGAAATCAGCCCCGCCCTCGATCGTCAAGGCAGGCGCGGGGGCGGGCGCTGTTTCGCCGGAGACTTCGGCGCCACCCTCGGCTCCGCCACCACCCATCTTGGCACGCTGTTCCTTAAGGATTGCTTTGCGTGAAAGCCGGATGCGATTGCCTTCGACCGCAAGAACCTTGACCAGAACCTGGTCTCCTTCTTTCAGTTCGTCGCGGACATCCCGGATACGGTGTTCGGCGACCTCACTGATGTGCAGCAGGCCGTCGGTTCCGGGAAGAATTTCGACAAATGCGCCGAAATCAGCCAGGCGCGAGACTTTGCCCAGATAGGTCTTGCCGACCTCAGCTGTGGCGGTAAGGTCGCCGATCAATTGCAGCGCCTTCGCCGCCGAAGCTTCGTCGTTGGAAGCAATATTCACTCTGCCACTGTCTTCGACGTCGATTTTGACGCCGGTCTGCTCGATGATGCTGCGAATCATCTTCCCGCCGGGCCCGATCACGTCGCGAATCTTGTCGACTGGAATCTGCAGCGTGTAAATGCGGGGAGCGAATGCGGAAACCTTCTCGCGTGGAGCACTGAGTGCTTCAGCCATCTTGTCGAGAATGTAGAGGCGTCCGCGCTGTGCCTGCGCAAGGGCTTCGCGCATGATCTGAGCAGTAATGCCGCTGACCTTTATATCCATTTGCAGAGCGGTAATGCCATCGCGCGTACCTGCGACTTTGAAGTCCATGTCGCCGTAGTGGTCTTCGGCACCTGCAATGTCACTAAGAACGGCGTATTGATCGCCTTCTTTCACCAGGCCCATGGCGACGCCGGCAACCGGCGAATTTAGCGGAACCCCGGCATCCATGAGCGACAGCGACGCTCCGCAAACGGTTGCCATAGAGGAAGAACCATTGGACTCGAGGATATCGGAGACCACGCGAATTGCGTATGGCCATTTGTCCTCGCTGGGAAGCACCGAACTAATTGACCGCTCGGCGAGCGCACCGTGGCCGATTTCACGTCGGCCAGCCCCGCGCAGGAATGCAACTTCTCCGACGGAAAACGGCGGGAAATTATAGTGCAGCATAAAGCGCTTCTTGGCTTCACCTTCGAAGACCTCCAGACGCTGCATATCTTCGCTGGTTCCGAGTGTAGTAGTGACAAGCGCCTGGGTTTCGCCGCGCGTGAAGATTGCCGAGCCATGGGTTCGTGGGAGCACGCCGACTTCAATCGAGATTGGGCGAATCTGATCGAAGGCCCGGCCATCGGGACGGCGCTTATGACTGATCACCTGCTCGCGGAAAATGCGCTCGCGCAAAATCTCATAATAGTGCTCAAGCTTGTCGCGGGCTTCTTCGTCCTCTTCCGGCAATTCGGCCTGCAGCTTCTTCCTGAGCTCCTTCACCAGAGTGTAGCTCTCGGACTTGACATGTTTCTGGGTGTCCAGCCGCTCGGACAAATCGGCACCGATCTTCTTCTTTAGGCTGTCGTAGTAAGTCTGATCGAACTCAGGCGGAGTGACTTCGCGCTTGGCCTTGCCCGCTTTTTGCCGCAGCTCATTGATGGTCGAGCAGATTTTCTTGATCTCGGTGTGGGCAAAATCGATGGCATCGACGACCGTCTCTTCCTTAACCTCACGCGCGCCAGACTCGATCATCACGATTCCGTCCGCGGTGCCCACCACCATAATGTTCAGCAGGCTGTCTCGCATCTCACTGTAAGTTGGATTCACGACAAAGCCGCCGTTGACCAAACCTACGCGTACGGCGCCTATCGGCCCCTCAAAGGGAATGTCCGAGATTGTCAGGGCACAGGATGCAGCATTGATGGCAACCACATCGGGATCGTTCTCAGTATCGGCGGACAAGACAAAGGCAATAACCTGGGTCTCACAACGAAATCCTTCGGGGAACAGCGGCCGGATAGGCCGGTCAATAACGCGGCTAGTCAGGATCTCGCGCTCGCTGGGGCGGCCTTCGCGTTTGATGAAGCCGCCGGGAATCCTCCCGCCAGCGTAGGTATATTCGCGATAATCGACAGTGAGCGGGAAGAAGTCAATGCCTTCCCGCGGGTCGGCGTTAGAAACTCCGGTGGCAAGAACGACGTTATCACCCATGCGCACGACAGCCGCGCCATGCGCCTGTTTGGCCAGGTTGCCGGTTTCGAAAGAAAGGCGTTTGCCACCGGCAAGCTCAACGAATACTTCGTGTTTCATGATTCATTCCTTTTCTACAAGAGGGCATCTTTCCAGTTTGGTTTGCAACAGCCCCGCGGATTCGCCATAGGAATAGTGCTGGTGGGGCGCAATCAGCGAGGTTTTGGAGAGAATAGGCAGTAAGCACACTGCTATAGGCATCTTCATCGATGTAGGCAAATAACGACTCCGGCTCTCGTTGGGATTGCACGCAGAGCTGCGAACCGGGCGGAGCTACTTGCGCAGGCCCAGTTTGTGAACCACGCCCTTGTAACGGTCGGAATCGTATTTCTTCAGGTAGTCGAGTAAACGACGCCGTTTACTGACCAGCATGAGAAGACCACGGCGCGAACCATGATCCTTCTGGTGCGTCTTGAAATGTTCCGTCAACTGACCAATGCGCTCACTCAACAATGCGATTTGGACTTCGGGACTACCCGTATCGGTGGGGTGCGTGCGGTGTTGGTCGATGAGGGTTCGTTTTTGCTCTCTGGCTAGCACTAACCTGATGCACTCCTGTTCAGTTTTTTCAGTTTTGTTGTAACTCTGTTGAGGTTAACACGTTGCAGCAGAAGGTGTAAAGGTAAGCTGGGCCGAGTTGTTCCAACGAAAAAGCGGAATTCCTCATCCAAGTGGCTATACTCTTATGCTTAACCTGATGACGATCCGATGTGAACACTGCGGTCAGGAGAACAATCCGCAATACCGGTTCTGCGGCACGTGTGGCGCACCTTTGCAGCCCGCTCCACTGTCCGGCTTTGAGCCGCGCTCGCGGACGCATGAGCCTGCGGCGGAGACGCGGCGTTCAGCGCCGGTGAGCGGTCCTTCTTTCTTAGGTTTGGCGGATGAGAGCTCGCGGACAAATTACGACTACCTGCTCGATGACGAACCTCAATCGCGACATGCCTTGTTTTACCTGATTCTAATTCTCATCGTTGCCGGAATCGGCTATTCGGGATGGCGGTGGCGCGCTGATCTTTATGGTCTTGCAACTCGCTTGGCCAAACGTCCGGTAGCAAGCAGCACTGCTCCCGCCGAGACACCGAACGCGACAGATTCTTCTGCAGGCGGCACAGCTGTGGCTCCTGCGCCAACTACTACGCCGCCTGCCCCAAATCCGTCGGAGAATGCAGGCGAGACACACTCGGCAACTGCGGTAGTTGAAGAATCCGCTGCGCAGCCCAAAGCAGCCGATTCTGCTCCTACTCCCGAATCCAATGCTGCCCTGCCGCCTAAAGCTGCCGGAACGCCGCAGCAAAAATCGGAGGACGCTGAAGCTCCTCCAGCCGCAAATGAGAATCCAGCGACTACGAAGGAACAGAAAGCAGAGGAGCCTCCGGTGGTTGCGAAGGAAACCGCCCCAGCGAAACCTTCAACTACAAAACCCGCTCCCACTAAGGCTGAGGTCTCCCCTCCCGCGCCAAACAAAGAGGACCGGCTGGTCGCCGAAGGAGAACGATACCTTTATGGAACAGGTGGGGTGCGGCAAGATTGTGAACGCGCGCAGCGCGATTTGCTGATAGGCGCGCGGGCAACTAATCCGAAAGCCTACACACTACTGGGCGCAATGTATGCGACTGGCCACTGCGTGGGTCGCGATCTGCCAACAGCTTATCGATGGTTCGCACGCGCGCTGCACGAGCAACCCAGCAATACCCGGTTGCAGCAGAACCTGCAGGTTATCTGGAATCAGATGACGCCAAGCGAGAAGCAGGTGGCCGCGAGTCGCGGACAATAAGAGTCTCAGTCATGCTCGAGGGAATGTTTCGACATTCAAGAACGCCAGCGCGATTGCGAACTTGCCCTCCTTGAGCTGATCTTCAAGCCTGACTACTTTGCTCAGGCAGGACGCCTGCACGCTCCCCGATTCGCTGATTTCCGCCGGCAGAACCAACAGGAGCCGCAATTTAGTTCCCAAAAGTATGAAACGATCACAATAAAGAAATGCGCCACCGCGAGAAATGTTCTCGGTAATTCCTGTAATGTCGCCCCCATTTCCCAACGAGATTGAGATCTGCTGCTGAACTGCAATGCGTGGACTTGCCCGACGCTCTGGATTCATGTCGACCGGTAATCCTCTCAGAAAATTTTCCGGAGGTTAAATAAGAAGGTTTGTACGATGAATGGCCCAGGCGTGCGGGGTGCTAGATGAGTACACAAAGTGCTTGCTGGGAAGGGGAGCACGGGCGAGGACGCCCTCGCCACATCGTTTTCAGGTAGAAAATTTTCCCGTACACTTATTTGGTTGTCGGAAGTCTGCGCCAGGAGCATCTATGAAATCCCATCATTACCGGCAGGAAACCGAGGCTGTTCGCGGAGGAGTTGATCCCGAAAAGAAGAATGGCCCTCTCGCTACTCCCATTTATCAGACTTCCACTTTTGAGGTCACCGACACGGAGCAGCAAGTCCGTGCTACGCCGACCGACATGTTTTACACACGCTACGGGAATCCCACGCATACGGTAGCGGAGAATGCGGTCACGCAACTGGAGGGCACAGACAAGGCGCTGTTATTCGCCTCGGGTATGGCAGCGATTACAACTTCCGTTCTCGCCCTGCTGAAAAGTGGCGATCACGTGGTTGCGCAACGTGACATCTATGGGGGAGCGACGAAGTTTTTCAGCTCATGGCTGCCGAAGCACGGTATTGAAACCACATTTGTGGATACAATCGAGTACGACCAGCACGCGCGCGCCATTCGCCCGAGCACCCGACTTCTGTATTTGGAATCTCCGACCAATCCCACCCTTCGCGTCGTGGACTTGCGCAAAGTAGTCGCGCTGGCGAAGCAGCACAATCTGATCACGCTTATCGATAGCACATTCGCCACGCCGATCAATACCCGCCCGGCGGAATTTGGAATCGATCTGGTGATGCACTCCGGCACAAAATATTTTGGCGGGCACTCTGATCTGATTTGCGGAATCGTCGCCGGCCGCCGCGATTTGATCGATGAAATTCACGAGAGCCGCACGACATTGGGCGGATGCATGGACCCGCACGCTGCCTGGCTGTTGCTGCGCGGTATCCGAACGCTTGCGGTACGCGTTCAGCGTCACAACGAGAACGCGCTGCGAGTTTCGCAGTTCCTGAACGGACATCCCAAGGTAAGGCGCACGCATTATCCGTTTCTCGAAGGCCATCCACAGCGTGCGCTGGCAATGGAGCAAATGCATGGCGGAGGCGGTGTGCTTAGTTTCGAGGTAGACGGAAACGCAGGAGACGCACGCCGGTTGGCCGAGTCGCTGAATCTGTTCAGGCTGGCGCCAAGTCTGGGAGGCGTGGATTCTCTGGTCACCATCCCCGCGCTCACTTCACATGCGATGATTTCCGCCGAGCACCGGCAGAAAATGGGCGTCACCGACCAACTGATCCGGCTTTCGGTTGGCATCGAGAACGCGGATGATCTGATTGCTGATCTGGAGCAGGCGCTGGCAGTGCTCTCGCCGGCGCGTCAACATGTAGAAGTAGGATAGGCTCGCGTTCCTTTGTGAGCCTCTGTGTCCCCAGGTTATTCTTGCCAGAGGTGAATCCTTGAGCGGTCTCCAAGCCGCAGTCATTGGCGTAGGTTTCGTCGGCAGAGCGCATGTGGAAGCGCTTCGTCGGCAGGGCATTCCGGTAGTCGGGATTTTGGGCAGCACGCCGGAACGGACGGAGCAGTCCCGCCGCGCGCTGCGGATCGAGCGGGCTTACAAGTCGCTCGATGAGCTCACCCGTGACGAATCGGTAGATGTTGTGCACGTCTGCACGCCTAATAATGTCCATTTTGAGCAGTCCAAGGCCGCGCTCGAAGCCGGCAAGCAGGTGATGTGCGAGAAGCCGCTGGCAATGGACACGCGCGAAAGTTCCGCGCTGGTGGATCTGGCAAAGAAACTGAAGCGCGTGGACGGAGTCGCTTATAACCTGCGCTACTATCCACTCTGCCAGGAAGCGCACTCGATGATCCAACGCGGCCTGATTGGCGAGCCGCAGCTGGTGCAAGGCAGCTTCCTTCAGGACTGGCTTCTTTACCCCACGGACTGGAACTGGCGTTTGGAACCGCAACTCGGAGGAGAGTTACGCGCGGTCTCCGATATCGGCACACACGTGCTCGACACGCTTATGTGGCTCACGCAACGGAAAGTAACCGAGGTCTGCGCCGATCTTGCGACAGTTATTCCGGTGCGCCGCAAACCGCGCGGGCGAGTGGAAAGTTTTCAAAAGGCGAGTGCCACCGAGTTCGAGGAAGTGAAGATTACGACTGATGATTGCGCTTCCGTGCTGCTGCGCTTCGAAGGAGGCCTGCGTGGCGTGATCACTGTTTCTCAGATCAGCGCCGGTCGCAAAGCCCGGCTGTGGTGGGAAATCGATGGATCGGAAGGCTCAGTATCCTGGCATTCCGAGGAACCCAACACGCTTTGGATGGGACGCCGCGCAGAACCTAATCAGGTAATGCCCAAAGACCCAGCTCTGATGAGCCCTGCCACCCGCGGCTATTCAGCATATCCGGGCGGGCACACGGAAGGGTATCCGGACACGTTCGCGCAATTATTCAAAGATTTCTACGCTTACGTTGAGAAAGCCGATTTCGGCGCTGCCCGCTCGTTCCCCACGTTTCAAACCGGCCACGATGAAATGGTTCTCTGCGACGCCATCCTCGCGAGTTCGCGGGAACGGAAGTGGGTCGGCGTAAAATACTCAGCGTAAGTCCGCGCTGGTTAGTCGATTCAATGACAAGTTGTCTGCACGCTCTCTCCAGAGCCATCTTGGGAACCGTTCAGCAAATCCCTCACCATGCCTGTGCAAGGGCTTGGGTACTTTTGGGATGCTGTCTTGCAGCAGTTCTTACTCCGAGTGAAGAGACACAGCAAGATCCCGCCCAAGTCCTGAAGAACCATTACGACAGCGCCCAAGCGGCCACTAAGGAGGGCAATCTTCAAGGCGCAGAGCGCGAGTACCGGCAAGTTATTACCCTTGGCCTGCAGCAATTGGGGAATATCGAATCCGGCAATGGAAATTATGTCGAAGCGACGAGCCTGTTGCATGCCGCCGTCGATTCAAACCCGGACTATGCCGACGCTCGGATCGATCTGGCAATTGTTTACTTTCGGCAAGGCGATTCGCCGAAGGCAAAAGGGCTGGCCGAATCAGTTTTGCAGAAGAACCCACAATCGGCGCGCGCCCGCAAACTTCTGGGGAAGATCTATCTTATCGACGGGGATCTGGCTCGGTCCATCGATGAGCTCAAGACGGGGCTCACGATTCAGCCCGATTTTGAAACTGCCTACAGTTTGGCAATCAATTATCTCCAGGCTCAGCGGCTGAGTGAGGCCACCGAACTATTCGATCGTATTCTGGCGTTTGAGGGCCCGTCTGCTGCGTTGCATGTGCTTTTCGGCCGCGCCTATCGCGAGACCGGCTTCCTGGAGCTCGCCATTCGCGAGTTTAATAAAGCCATTGCGATCGATCCAAAGTTTCCGCGGGCACACTACTATCTCGGGTACGCATACCTCATTCAATTGGAGGAGACTGCGTACCCGCAGGCACGTGCTGCATTCGAAGAGGAGCTGAAGATCCAGCCGGATGACTATTTGAGTTTGCTCTACCTGGGAATCATCACAGTGAACCAGCACGAGTTCTCAGTCGCTGCTCCGCTTCTCGAACATGCGATACAGGTGCGTCCCGCCGCTCCCGAACCCTTGCTGTACCTGGGGCAACTCTACTTCAATACCGAGCGTCTCCAGCTTACGATCACGACATTGCGTAAGTACATCAAGCTAAGCGCCCAGCAGCCTCAGCCACTGCATGACGCAGCGCGCGCTCATTACCTGCTGGGTCAATCACTGCTTCGGCAAGGACAAGCCGAGGAAGCCAAGAAGGAGGTTCAACTCTCCGAAGAGCTGCGGGTGCAGAACTTCAAGCTGGGTCAGGCACGCCAGCAGGAACGGGAAAGGCCTCCAAAGCAGGAGAAGCCCGCCAAGGAAATCAGCGGCGTGCTCGTCAGCTCTGACGAGAACAGCAAGAAAGAGGCTCTCCGCGCCATGGTGGCCGAGCCTGCTCCAAGCCAGTCTCTGAAAAAAGCCGCGCAGGAATATCGCGCGCAGGCAGGTGAATTGCTGGCTGCCGCATACAACGACCTGGGAGTGATCCACGCCAGCCAGAAAGACTACGCAAACGCGGCCGGATATTTTCAGCAAGCCGCCCGCTGGAAGCCTGATCTAGAGGGCTTACACCGCAACTGGGGAATGGCCAGCTTCCGGGCGAATCGTTACGCTGACGCTGTCTCTCCTCTCAGTGAGCATCTGGCCCGTCATCCCGAAGACCGAACCGTACGCCAGTTACTTGGCTTGAGCTATTTCATGACGGACAACTTTTCCAAAACTACCGAGGTCCTTAGCCCCCTTACTTCCGATCCTCCCAACGATCCGGGTCTACTGTACGCCTGGGGTGTAGCGTTGGTTCGAACCGAGCAAAATGCTGCGGCGGCGAAAATCTTCGAGCGAATGCTCCAGCAGAATAGCAATTCACCGGAGATACATTTAATGCTGGGCCAGGCGTATGCGCAGGAAAAGGAATACGAACCTGCTCTTAAGGAACTTACACGCGCTTTGGAGCTGCAGCCTTCGCTGCCACAGGCGCACTATTATTCAGGTCTCGTGCTGTTACATCAGGGCCAACAGGAGCAAGCGGCAGAGCAGTTTCGCGCTGAACTCAAGCTGAATCCATCGGACACAATGTCGAAGTATCACTTGGCGTATTTCCTCATCGGCGCGCAGCAAACTGATCCGGCAATTCGGCTCCTTGAAGAAGTGATCCGTGAAAAGCCCGACGACGTCAACGCACGATTCGAATTGGGCCGAGCCCTGCTGCAGCAGGGTGATGCCAAGGCAGCAATTCAAACCCTGGAAGCCGCCGCGCGCCTCGCGCCGGAACGCGACAAGACCTACGCTCAACTAAGCATCGCGTATGGCCGCGACGGCCGCCGCGAGGACGCGCAACGGGCGCTCGAAACCTATCGCAATCTTAGAGAGAAACGCCGCCGCGGGGCGCACAACACTGGCCTGGAGGCTCATCCGGAATAGCAGTCGGGTACGGCAGAGGTTCGTTCTTTCAAGCACAAACAACAAGACCCAGTCGCGGAATCTGCTCCGGACTGGGCCTGATAGATTGATCTAGAAAATCAGCTTCAATCCATACTGAATCTCGCGCGGGCCACGCGTAGACTGGGCCTGTCCGAAAGTGCTGCCCGGCGTGGAAGAAATGATGCGGGTGGCGTTGATGGCATCTCCATCGGCGTTCGTAGTGGGATCGTCCAACGCAAGATCGCTAGCGTTGAAGTCCGTATCGACGCTCTTGAATTGGGTATGGTTGAAGGCGTTGAAAAACTCCATGCGGAATTGGAGCTGCAACTTCTCCGTGAGCTTAAAGTTTTTGTAGAAGGACAGGTCCACCTGATTGTTTCCCGGCCCCTGACACATACCTCGGCTGGCAGTTCCGATTGTGCCAAGCTGGAATCCCGTTAGTGTGACGACATTGGGATTGATCCATTGGAAGGGTAGCCCGCCATGAGCGCGGCAAGGTTCGCCAACCACTCGATTCGGCCGCTGATTATCCGTTCGTCCTGTCCCGGAGATTTGGTCAATCCCGGTATCCGACGATACATCTCCTATTCCGAACGTGAGAGCAGGCCCGATTGATTCCGTAACGATAGTTCCCACTTCCCATCCACCTGCAACCTCACGCAAAAGCCTATTTTGACCTTGCAGTGTCGGCAAGTTGTAAACCAGGCTGGCATTGAATATATGCGGGCGGTGGTAGGAGGATAGTCCGCGATCGACCCGCGGATTGGTGTTATCGGAGATCTCCGAGTCACTAAAGTTGTACTCCGTGAGAGCCGTGCTGGAAATTAGACGCGAGAAGGTATAGGACGCTTCGAAAATGGAGCTCTTCCGGAAGCGGCTAGTCAATTGCGTCTGCAGGGAGTGATAAATCGAGCCACCCTTGTGCCCGATAATGTAGAGATTTTGATCACCGAATGCGCTGCCGAATGGACGGAGGCTGGCTCGTAGGTCGCCATCATTTGGGTTCCGAACAAAGTCCAGACGGCCCGCCGGCGGGACCTGCATCAGGTTGGTGAAAGTCAGCAAATGAATTCCCCGGCTGCCTACATATCCGACTTCGAGCTTGGTATCGCGCCACAATTCACGCTCCACGGTCAGATTCCATTGCCACGTGTTAGGCACCACGCCGGAGCGATCGAAACCCACCAATGGTGTGCCGAAGCCGGCTGCTGGACAGTTGTCAGGGTCAGTGCTTGGGTCGCAATTAGCGTCAAGCGTCCGCACTACCCCACTCACCGAAGAGTTGAACGGCGGGTTAAAGGCGCCGTCGAGATTCAGGTGCTCACGATTGAAGAATTCACCGACACCGGCACGTATCGCTGTCTTGCCTTGACCCGAGAGGTCCCAGGCAATGCCAAGCCGAGGCGCGATGAGGTTATTTCGGTTCCGCTGTAATGACCGGTTTATGCCACGGCTGCCTCCCGCGAACCCAAGTGCAGCGCAGGGATTTGCCGAGGGAAATTCCAAACCGTTACACGGGTCGCCACCCAGTGCGGGATCGAACTTCAGCGGATTGAAGCTGGCTGTCTGGTCCTTAGCGTCGTACGGCCAGCGCAGGAATGACCATCTCAGGCCGTAGTCCAGCGTTAAGTTACGCCGAAGCTTCCAAGTATCCCCGACGTAAAACTCGTAATCACGCCAGCGCTGCTTGGTATCAACTTCGCGCTGCAATTCGTCGTAGTCGAATGTTTGTCCTTTCAGGAGGAAGTCAGCAATGACGTTGCCAGTCCCATCAATGGCACCGCCGGTCTCGCCGAATTCGTTGCCGTTAAAGGTCAGTTCATCTTTGCCGTTTCGCGAATAGAGGAAGCCCGCCTTCCACGTGTGCTTTCCCGCTACCTTGGAGAAGTCGTCCTTCCACACGTATAGGTCCTGCCGGTTTTGCCACGGAGCAATATGCCAGAGCTCGGTGTAACCTCCGCCTCCCCAGAAAACCAAATGTGGATGCTGGTCCCCTCCCTGCTTGTTATCCAGAGGAAATGCCGTGGGAATGACGGCATTGATCTGCGGGATCAGATCAGGATTGGTGCCTCCGTTGCTAATTAAGATGCGGTTAGCTGACCAGGAAAACTGGAACTCGTTGACAGTGTTCGAGCCGAACGTCTTACTCAGCTTGGCAATCAGCATCTTACTAGGCTGGTCCCAGTTCGAATCCACCGCAGGAAACGGGTCGTCACCCCAAAGTTGTTCCTCATAGCTCGGAGACGTATTCTTCCAGCTGTCCTGGGTGTAACGCACCATAAAAGTTGAACTCTTGCTTATGTTGTAATCGCCACGAATGTTTTCCTCGCGCCAGTCGATACCTGTGTTTACGGCAGCAATCCAGTTAAGGCAGCCGGTTGGGTTAGCGACGTTAGGGTCCGGGTAGAGCTGAACGTAGAGGAGTCCGGCCGGGCTGAGCTGATCCTGAGGAATTGTGTTACCCGGAAATGGAACGCCTGTAGAGGGAATGTGCGGCGCAGTCGCGCAGCCGGCTGCATCGGTAGCGCTGAAATCACCTAGCTTCTCCGCCGCGGTGGGGACCAGGGCAGTGCGAACAATGCCCCGCTTTTCCTTGTTCCACTCCTGCTCCCAGAAGAAAAACAATTTGTCCTTGATGATCGGCCCGCCGAAGGTGTAGCCGTAGTCGTTGCGCCGAAGAAGCTGCTTCTTTGCGTCGACTAGACCAAGGAAATAGTCGCGCGCGTTGAGCGCATCATTTCGTCCAAAATAGAAAGCACTGCCGTGAAAGCTGTTGCCTCCACTCCGGGTAACTATGTTGATCTGGCCACCACCCGATTGCCCATATTCCGGGCCATACGAGTTGCGATGGATCTTGAACTCCTCAATCGCGTCGATAGAGGGAAAAACAAGGATGGTTTGGTTTGAACCGACGTCGTTGTTGTTGGCACCGTCGACCGTCCATAGATTTCCGCCGGACGACCCACCACTGACAGACATGTCGATCGCAGAGAAAAGACCCTTGTTCTTGGGGTCAAAGTTGTCGCCAGCTGCAACACCCGGCATCAATTGGGTCAATTGCACAAAGCTGCGGCCATTCAGCGGAAGTTCCCGAACCTGAGTTCCCTGGATCAAGCCTGCAACTTCCCCTTTTTCGGTCTCTACCTGCACCGGTGACGCTGATACCTCAACCTGTTCGGTTGCTGCACCGACTTGCATTTGCAAGTTGACCACGGCCGTCGAGGCTACGTGCAGTTCGACACCGGTTTCCACCGCTTGCTTAAAACCCGGGGAACTAACTGAGACGCGGTAAGTTCCCAACGGCAATTCGGGAAAAGCATAACCGCCCTCGCTGCTCGTTTTCGTGCTGCGCGTGAGGCTGGTTTGGTCGTTCCTCACAATTACCTCGGCACCCGAAATAGCCGCACCAGATGGATCCGTTACGGTACCGCTGATAGTACTGGTAGTCTTTTGCGCTCCCATTGGAAGCACCGCTACAAGAGAGAACCAAATGCAACCGACCAACAGGGGACGGATACCTGAGCGCATGAGATTCCTCCACGACGTGGGATGGCTACCGAGCGAAAGCGTTTAAAGCTATTAAAACGAATTAATAGAGCAAAATACTGCGCCAGTTCAACTTGCACTGTCAAGAGGAAACTGTATTGGTTGTTATAGACCATGCGGGTTACTCAATAACGTTCTCGTGGACTCGCGTACTGCGAGTTCCGGCGCCATTTTGCGATGAACCGCCGCGAACTGCCGCTTTTCCAGTACTGCGCCAATCCCTTCTACTACAATCTCGGCCGCAGCGCTTCCCATCGCTTCCATGGGCTGGCGGATTGTCGTCAGCGGCGGAGTGTACAAACCACACGCCGCAACATCGTCGAAGCCGATGACCGAGCACTGTTCGGGGACGCGGATTCCTGACTTGGCCAAGGCACGTATTGCGCCAAACGCGGTCATATCATCGAATGCAACTATCGCGGAGAATGCGCGTCGCCGCTTTAACAATTCTTCCGTCAATTTGTAGCCGGCCTCAAAACTTGAAATGGGGTCGCGTGACTCAGGCAAGTCCAGGATCAACTTAGGATCAAGCTCCAGGCCGACGGTTTTGGCGAAGGACTTGATTCCGCGCCAGCGTGGCGCGCTGTCCGCCAAGGTCTTGGGACCGCGAATGAACCCGATACGGCGATGGCCAAGCGAATACAAATGTTCGAGCGCGGCGTGCGCGCCAAGTTCGTTATCCACAATCACCGAGCTTACGCTTTCATTCTTGAGCTCACGCCCGATCATGACAGTCGGAATGCTGCTTTGCTCCAGGTCCGCGAGCACATCGATGTCGACGAACAGCCAGTTGGCCAATACAATCAGCGCCTCGACACGCCGATCCAAGAGCATTTCAAGGTACCGCTCGAAGCGGCCGCGTTCGTTGTGAACGTCGGTCAAGATGGGAAGGTAGGAAGCCTGGTACAACGAATTCTCAATTCCCCGCAGTACCAGCGTGCAGAAGGGGTCGGTCATGTCGAAAACCATCACCCCGACCGTATGGGTTCTTTTGCTGCGCAAAGAACGTGCGAACAGGTTCGGCCGGTAGCCCAGCTTTTTGGCTGACTTCTCAATGCGCTTCTTCGTCGCAGCCGGAATGTAACGCGCCAACGGGGCGTTGTTCAGAACGATAGAGACAGTAGTGGAGGAGAAACCACTTTCCTTGGCGACATCCCGAATGGTGATAATGGTGGAACGTTTTACCATCGCGATTAAACAGCGATTGTCGAGCCCACCCACGCTTGAATTCCAAGCGATAGCTGGCGGACACTATAGGCGGACACTATAGCAGAGGACAATTACACTCCAGCACGGCGAAGCGATCCCGTCGGCCTAGAATGATCCAGCACTTCTCATTGCAAGTGAGGAAGAGCGCACTTTGCCGCTGCGCAACTCTGCTCCTTGCACTCGGAGCAGGCGCTTTGCGGACCACGGCTCAAGCGAAACCGGCCGCCGATCCTCAGCAAGAATTCCAGCAAGGCGAACTGGCTTTGAAAGGCAATCGTCTTGATGAGGCTGAAAAGTACTTTCGCGCCGTGCTGGCGGCGAACCCGCAACTGGCGGGGGCGTACGCGAACCTGGGCGTGGTCTACATGCGCCGCAAGCAGTGGAAGCCAGCGCTTGCGATGCTGGATAAGGCGGAGCATCTCGCACCTGGTGTAGCCGGAATCCGCTTGAATATTGGGCTGGTGCACTATCGGCAAAACGATTTCCGTTCGGCGATTCCGGCGTTCGCGTCCGTGGTGAAAGACGCGCCGGACTCTTTTCAGGCACGTTACCTGCTGGGCCTCTGTTACTTCCTCACCGAACACTACGCTGAAGCTACGACAACCTTGGAACCTTTGTGGTCGCAAGCCTCTGATCAACTGAATTACCTCTACGCGCTTGGCATAGCGGCTGGAAAGTCGGAGCACCCCGACATCGAGCAGCGCGCTCTTGGCCGCTTGTTTGAAATCGGCCAGAACTCTGCCGAACTGCATTTGCTTATGGGAAAGGCTCACCTCAATCGCGAAGAGTACGATGAGGCTATTAAAGAACTGGAGGCCGCAGCCAGCGCCAACCCCAAGCTTCCATTCGTGCATTTCAATCTTGGGGTTGCGTACTACAGGAAACAGGATCTTGTGCGTGCTGACCAGGAATTTTTGAAGGACATCGCGGTTGAGCCGGATGTCGCATACAGTTACGATCAGTTGGGTCTGGTTAATTTTCTGCGGCAGAATGATCGTGAGGCGGAGAAAAATCTCCGTCAGGCATTGCGGCTGAACCCGCAGCTTGCCAGCGCACATTACACTCTGGCACGCGTTTACCAGCGCATGGGCAAAAACGCCGAGGCGCTCTCTGAAGTTGAGGCTGCGGATAAGGCCGACCCTGGCAACTACACTATCCATTATTTGCGCGGGCAAGTCTTGAGGCAGCTTGGCCGGGTTGAAGAAGCCAAGGCGGAGATGCAAGCTACGACCCGCATGATGAATAAACCTCGGGAAGAACGCCAGAAGGAATTGTACGGCGGGGCTTTACCGAGTCCGGAAATTACCCGGGAACCGGAGTGAGGTTCGTGGATGTCCATGCTTTACTGAGGCTTAGGGCGGCAATGTAGAGCGACTAGCCTGAGCCTCTCCAATCGGCCCGATTTCATCTAAGAAAAATAGTTTTGGAACGGAGAAGACCTTTATGAAACGTGCGCTGAAGATCATTGGAATCGTGGTCGTCGTTCTGCTCCTGGTCGTCATTGCGCTGCCCTTCGTGATCAACGTGAATACCTTTCGGCCGAAGCTGGAATCGGATTTATCGGCCGCTCTGGGACGCGAGGTAAAAGTCGGCAACCTGAGTCTTTCGATTCTCACCGGAAGCGTGGGAGCGCAGGATCTCTCTATCGCAGACGATCCAGCTTTCAGCAAAGATCCTTTCATCCTCGCCAAATCGCTGAAGGTGGGCGTGGAGATTATGCCGCTGATTTTGTCGAAGGCGGTTCACGTGACTGATCTCACCTTGGAAGAGCCGCAAATTTCGTTGCTGAAATCGGCCGCGGGTAAGTGGAACTTTTCGAGCCTGGGTAAGAATGCGCATCCCGCGGCCGCTCCCAGCAGTGCGTCAAGTGTGCCTGCCAATGCGCCAAAGCCGGTAAAAGAGGCAGCGCAGAAACCGTCACAGTCTTCAGGGTCGGCGTCGAAACCGGGCGAACCGATCACGGAAAATCTGTCGGTTGCCAAGCTCAACGTGACAGACGGGCGCGTGTCTATAGGTAAGGCGAATTCGAGCGCCAAACCTCACGTCTACAACAACGTGAACATCACGGTGCGCGATTTTTCATTCGCTTCGCAGTTTCCGTTCACCCTCACGTCGGATCTCCCCGGGGGTGGCAACCTGAAACTGGATGGCAGAGCCGGGCCGATCGATCCCAACGATGCTGCCGCAACGCCGCTGCAGGCAAAGCTTGATATTAAACGTCTCGACCTGGCAGCTTCGGGATTCGTTGATCCTTCTTCCGGCATTGCCGGGTTGGCGGACTTCGATGGGACCGTCAGATCCGATGGACATAACGCGCATTCGAGCGGGACGGTGAACATCGACAAACTCAAGGCATCACCCAAGGGCTCGCCCGCAGACAGGCCCGTGCAGGTAAAGTACGCGACGGACTACAACTTTGACAGAGAAGCAGGTACGCTCAGCCAGGGCGATATTGCCCTAGGCAAAGCTGTGGCGCACCTCACCGGGGGCTACCAAATGAAAGGAGATGACACGCTGCTCAACATGAAACTGAACGCGCCAGGGATGCCAGTCGACGAACTCGAAGCGATGCTGCCTGCCTTGGGCGTAATTCTGCCCTCGGGCTCGTCACTCAAGGGTGGCACGCTCACCACCGATCTTGCGCTTGCCGGCAGTGCGGCAAAACCCACCATTACCGGGCCGATCAAGTTGGCACAGACCAAGCTTGCCGGCTTCAATCTTGGGTCGAAGCTGTCGGCGATATCTGCCTTGTCAGGTGCGCAGACGGGACAGGACACGTCAATCCAGAACCTGAGCACGGATGCCCACGTCGCACCTGACGGCATCAGTACACAGAACGTGAATCTGGTAATCCCTGCGCTGGGAACGCTGGTGGGCAGCGGAAACATCGCTCCCAGCGGAGCGCTGAACTATCACATGACGGCGAATCTTGCCGGCACTGCTGTTTCAGGGCTTTCGCAATTAGCCGGCCTGGGGGGCAAGAGCGCAAGCATTCCCTTTTTTATTCAGGGGACAACATCAGATCCGATGTTTGTTCCTGACGTGCAGGGAATCGTGAAGAGCCAGCTGAGCAACCAGCTTCAGGGGAATCTGCCTAAGACAAATAATCCCAACGCCAACCAGGCCATTGATGCGCTGACCGGCCTGTTTGGTAAGAAAAAGAAGAAGCAGTAATCAACGAATTCTGCAGATCAGTCGGCGGCGGCTCCCTGGTTCGGAACGGGCTCCAGCCGACGTCGGGTAGAGCGGTTTGTAGGAATGCCGGCGTCACGGATCTTGTAGAGCAACGCGCGATAGCTGATGCTCAACGCCCGCGCCGATTGCTTGCGATTCCAGTGGTGGGCCTGCAAAACTTTCAGGATGACCTTGCGCTCCAGTTCGCGCGTCGCTTGACGTGTGAGTTTCTTCAGCGAGATTGGACCGTCAAGATTGATGTCCGGATTGAAATATTCCTGCTCGCGCGTGACCAGGTCGCCGGTTATGACATCTTCATTTCCCAGAATTACATATCGCTTGATCAGATTCTCAAGCTCCCTAATGTTTCCCGGCCAATGATATTTCTGTAGCGAGGTCATCAGTTCGGTGGAGAGCTCGCGAGCGCGGCTGTTAAATTTGCGGTTGTAGAACTGGAGAAAATAGTCAACGAGATCGGGAATTTCGCTGCGCCTCTCTCGCAAGGGAGGCATGAACAGATTGACGACGTTGATGCGGTAGTAGAGGTCCTGACGGAAAGTGCCGGCTTCGACTTCCACTTCCAACTGACGATTGGTCGCACAAACTATGCGCACTTCAACCTTTTTGTCCTCTTGCGCACCGATGCGGCAGAACTGACCATCCTGCAGCAGTTGCAGAAGTTTGGATTGCAGTCCGAGATCGAGTTCGGAGATTTCGTCCAGGAAGAGTGTTCCACGATGCGCTAGTTCGACCCTGCCCGGCTTGGTACCGTAAGCGCCAGTAAATGCCCCTTTTTCGTACCCAAACAACTCACTTTCCAACAGAGTGCCGGGAATGGCGGGGCAGTTGACTTTCACAAATGGCCCAGTTCGCCAGGGTGACAAACCATGGATCATGCGCGCAATGATGTCCTTACCTGTGCCGCTCTCACCGTGGATCAGAACGGGGACGTTCGCGCTGGCGACCTTGTCCATCCTGTTCCGTAGGGCCTGCATGGCATCCGACCGTCCGAAAACTACTGCCTCTGGCGGGATTTCCCCTAGCGATTGAATCAGTGGGCTGATTGAAGATGTACTTGTCATGGGTGGCTCGAAGTTATTCCCTGCACTACGCTGCGGGAAGTGCACCCATGACGCCAAACCAGCGACGAGCCGCCGAATCCGCACAAAAACGCAGCTAAGCTGTTTTGCAACAAATGATTAGGGGAATCGCGTCGATCCCGGATCAGGACGGCAAAGGGAGTAGGAGTGAGTCCGCAGGTGCGTCTGGGAGTGGGAAAAAGTTTTCACACAAGAGAAGCGAGTTTCCGTCGCTCACCCGTCCGGCTACCGGTGTGATTTGTGAGTGGATGGGCGAATTTCAGTCCGACAAGGTTGTAACCTTCAGCGTGCGTAACCCGAACAGCTTTGGCGCGCAGACTCCGCGATGCCTTCGGCAATGACGTCGTCGCCGCCAGGGGTGCGCTCGGGATTTCCAACAAAACCTGCGCCGAGAGCGGCAAAGAGCGACGCACCGCTACGAGTGCACCTCCAGCCGACACATTGAGGGCGGTAGCGAACTCCAGGAACTCTTTGCCCTTTTCGTCCCGGCTGCGGACGAACACCGGAATGGCTAACGCCAGACGCGGCCATTTACGGCGCTCGGTCTCCGGTTTCCGGCGGTTCAAATTAGCCCCTACTATGGATTTCCTCCTTCGTTGCCGCACCTTAGGGGCCAAAGTGAGCGCCTTGCTTAATCCCCTCATGCATGCAAATCAGTGCAGCCGAGGCTCAATCCTCTGAATCCCTCTGCCATAGCTGAACCTGTAGAATCTTAACTTTGTCCAAGAATCGTAGAATGAGGTTACGTGGATCGTACGCAATGACTACAGTAAGTGCAATTTTTTTCCCTTCTGTGCCATTACTTTGCATTTTCCGTTTGACAGAGGGAAAACTCTGTCATAGGATGCGTGTACATCGAAATTTTACAATCGGCAATAATCGTCCCCTTCCCCTTCGTCCGCCAAGCCACGCGTCCTGATTATGGGATCACGATTGGAAATGTTGTGTCTCTCCAGCGAGAGGGACTCAAGTACAGCGGACGTGAGTGCTCCTCCAGACAAATCTCCGTCAGCAGATACTCTGGGCTACGACGAACTGCTGCACGAATACACGCAGTTGCGTGAGCGCTCGCTGCGCACTACAAATGCACTTGCCTCAGCAGCGCACGACCTGAAAACTCCGCTCGCCATTCTGAATGGATACGTCGAGTTGCTGCGCAGCGAGAAGCTAGGCAGCCTGAACGATCGTCAGCGTGACGTGCTGCGAGACATGCACTCCAGCGGACAGAGATTACAGCAATTCATTCATGACTTCCTGAGCTACAGCGCCCTTGAAACTGGGGAGATGAAGACTCGGTATGAAACCGGCGACCTGAATGTCTGCCTCTCGGAAGTCTGCCGGCTGTGGTCTCATCGTTTTCAAGAGCGCGGGCTTGCCATGTATTTTCTAGCGAATGACAAGCTGTCGCCATTTGCCTTCGACTCCGCCAAGATTGAACGGGTCACTTCTAATCTGCTGGAGAATGCATCTAAGTTCACTCCGGCGGGCGGGACCGTCTGGTTGCATGCAGAACCCTATATGTGGGAACGCCGCGGCACGGCCAGCGCTGGCGTTTCCAGCGAACGGCGAAGGCAGAGCACTTCCCTTCCCAACTCTGTCAAGGTTAGCGTTTCGGATACTGGGCCAGGCATCGCTCCCGAGTATCACATCGAAGTCTTCGACGACTTTTTCCGGCTGCCGCGGAACGAAAGTCAGGAAGGGATGGGATTGGGACTGGCCATCGCGCGCCGATTGGTGAATGCCATGGGCGGAAAGATTTGGGTGGAAAGCGAACCCGGAAATGGATGTAAGTTTTCTTTCATCATACCTTTGAAACCCTCCGTCGGTGCGGCTACAAAAGGAAAAAACAAATGAGTAATACGGCCAATATTTTGCTGGTCGACGATGAACCTGGGATGTTGCGGTACATTCGCACCCTTCTCGAAGTTGATGAGTACAAGGTTGAAACCGCAAGCACAGGGGAAGAGGCTCTCGAACGCGTGCAGAAAGGCCTGCAACCCGACCTTGTGCTCCTGGACTTGCTTATGCCCGGCATCGACGGACTGCAGACGCTCGAGCAGTTGCGCCAGATTCGCCCGGGCGTGAAGGTCATAATGCTCTCCTGCGTGAGCGATACCCGCAAGGTCGTGCAGGCAATTCGTCTCGGCGCCCACGATTATTTAACCAAGCCATTCCAGAAAGCCGAGTTGGACACCGTAATTGACCAGTGCCTGGGAACCAATCAGCAGAATTATGTCGGAGAAGTCGAAGAATTGTGCGACGACGTATTCTTTGTGGCTGCCAGTCCAGCCATGCGCAAAATTCGCTCCCAGTCAGCTCTGGTTGCCAACGTTGATATTCCGGTCTTGCTGCTTGGAGAGAGTGGCACCGGCAAGGAAGTCGTCGCGCGCTTAATTCATAAACTTTCGCCACGCGCTCATCGAACTTTTCTTAAAGTGAATTGCGCAGCTGTTCCTGCCGACCTCTTGGAAAGCGAGTTGTTCGGATACGAAGCTGGAGCGTTTACCGGGGCAACTCATCCTAAGCCGGGCAAATTCGAGCTCTGCAATAAAGGCACTATCCTGTTGGACGAAATTGGAGAGATGCCGCCTATTCTGCAGGCCAAGCTGCTCCATGTATTACAGGACCAGCAGTTTTCACGGCTGGGCAGCAGATCGATGATCAAGGTTGATGTGAGAATCCTGGCCGCTACGAACATCAACATCCCCGAAGCCCTGGCGAATAAGCGTCTGAGAGAAGACTTGTACTATCGCTTGAATGCTTTCACGCTCCAGTTGCCTCCGCTGCGCGAACGCAAAGAAGAAATTCCGATCCTGCTGAAGCACTTTATGTCGCGCATGTCAGAGCAGTACGCGCGTCCGCCTCTGCCACTTTCGCCAGTACTGCTGCAGGCAACGCTGGAATACCCGTGGCCTGGAAACCTTCGTGAGCTGAGCAATTTCATCAAGCGCTATCTCGTGCTCGGCGATGAAAAGCTGGCGGTGCAGGAGCTGAATCCGAAGAACGATGGCAACGGCGCTCATTTCAACGGCGGACTACACAGCCCTGCAGAGCCGTCCGGAGGACTCAAATCACTGGCGCGCAGCGCTAAGGATGAGGCGGAGGCCGAGGCAATTAAGCAGGCTTTGGACCAGACCAACTGGAATCGAAAGCAGGCAGCGTCGCTGTTGCAGATCAGTTATAAGGCTCTGCTTTACAAGATTCGCCAGTACGGATTAGCGCCCACACGCAGCAGCGGGAACCGATTGTCTGCGGGTGCGTAGGTTACCGGTCTTTGAACCTACTGCACCGTCAAGACAATTTGCTGCGTGCGAGTCGCGGTGCCTGAGGTCGCAGTGATTGTAATCGAGTAGTCCCCGGTCGGCGTTCCCGTAGTTGTAGAGGTAGATTTACTCGAACTGCATCCCGCCTGAAACGCAATCAGCACGATAAATATAGCCACAAGCAAGCCGTAGAGCACGCGGCTGCTCCGTTTCCTCCTTGCCGCACCGATTAATGCCAACCCAGAGATCGGCAACCAAACCGCATACACCGGACCGCCGGGTCGGAACAAGCCGGCTGGCGTGGTCACGCGAGCGGTGGTGTTGATCACCAACTGCCGCGTCTGCGCGCCATTGTTCAGGTTTGAAATGGAAGCATTGTTGGGAAACGTGCACGATGCTCCGGTGGGCAGGCTTGAACTGCAGGAGATCGAGGCCGCATCTGGAAAGCTGTTGGCTCCATTCACGCTCGGTGTCAGCGTGACCGTATAACTTGCGGGCGTTCCTGCGACGACGGTAGCAGTCTTCGGAGAAACGTCAATACTGAAATCCGTCACGCTCGCACTGGCGCTTGCACTCGCCGTCGTTGACGAACCGACGGACAGTTGGGCGCTGTTCGATAACGTTCCGCCAGTCGTAGATGTCAAACTAACCGTGATGGAAGTAGTCTGCCCGGCATTGAGCGCGCCCAGGTTACAAACCAGAGTGGCCGGAGTGGTTGTGGTCTGTACGCAGTTGCCCGGCACTGTGCCGAGTGTGCCGCCTGTCAGAAAGTCAGTGAAGATTGCGTTGGATACGAAATCACCGGAATTCATGATGGTGTACTTGAAAGCGACAGCATTGCCAACGCCGACGATTTCGGGCGTGACGGTGACCCCTGGGCTAGGAGCAAACGTCAGAATGCCGCGCGGAGCCAGCTTACTCACGAACACATCACTGCCTGTGCCGTTTTTCAGGCTGCCCTGGAAAGCACCGGCGATCGGAAAGTCTGTCGAAGAAGTCTCACCGGCGACGTAGCTGTTGCCCAGCACATCCGCAGCGATGCTCGTGCCAAAATCAGCGTTGCTCCCGCCAAGGTAAGTCCCAGAATGACCTGCCGCGGTCGCGCTCGTTGCGGTCGTATCGACCCGCGAAACGAATGCGTCAACTCCTCCCGCGAATGATCCCTGAAACGCATTCGCGTCATTCAAAGGGAAATTTCCGGAATTAGTCCAACCCGCAATTCGCGCACCCTGAAGTGAATCCGTAGAGATCGATAATCCAACATCTGTTCCCGAACCACCCAGATAGGAAAAATAATTGATTGGATAGGCAGTTCCCCCGGACGGAATCGAACTTCCGATCTTAAACAGGACGGCATCGATTCCGCCGGAGTTTGTGGCTTCGAAGGGCGTGGTTCCAGTGGCGGCGGTGATTGTAGGCGAATCTGTGTAGCCGGTCACATACGCCTGGCCGGACCCGTCAACCGCCACGGCCGTGCCGACATCCGTTCCGGCTCCGCCGAGGTACGTCAGATAGATCTCTTGTGTCCCGGGCGCGTTTGTAGGCGTGAACTTCGCCACCCAGGCGTCAACCCCGGCATTCGGGGCTTGTGCCGCATTCAGCAGCGGCATATTGGTGAAATCAGTGCCACCAGTGAGATACACATTCGGGGCTGAAGCAGTCGTATCGACAGCAATGCCCCCGCCCAGGGCAACGCCGGAGCTGGGGCTGCTTCCTCCGATGTAGGTGGAATAGGCCAAGCTGGAGACCCCGCTGAGCGTCGAATCAATCTTGCTCAGGAAGAATTGGTTCGTAGCCTTTGAAGTGGTTTGAAAAGCGCCCGTCGTGGTGGGGAAATTTGGGGGATTCGTCGCTCCGGAGCTGGTTATCCCCGACACATATATTTTGCCTGTCGCATCCAAGGCAAGGCCCGTCGCTGTATCTGTTCCGCCGCCGGAAAGATACGTGGAATACAACAGCGTGCTGCCATCCGGGGAAAGCTCGGCTACAAACGCGTGCTGACCTGCGGACGCCGCCGTGCCCTGGAATCCCGACGTGGTCCCAGTCGGGAAGTCGGTCGACGTTGTGCTTCCCGCCACGGCGACATTGGACGCTCCATCGACGGCGAGTCCCGCCGTGAAGTCGGTTCCGTCGCCGCCGAGATAAGTACTGAACACGAGTGCCGAGCCCTGGGAATTTAGTTTGGCGACGAACACATCTGGAGCCGCAGCCCGCGACGCCTGAAATGGCGTGCCTGCAGCCGGAAAATCTGACGACGTCGTGGCCCCGGCCACATACATATTGAATGCAGAATCCACGGCAATCGCAGGACATCCGGCTGGAGGGGATGAAATAGATGCAATGGTGATTCTCGCGGCGGCTGGGCAAGCCTCATCCGCCGAGCCTCCGATATAGGTCGAATATGCCAGCACGGGATCGATAACCAGGGCGCGGCTGCTGTCATATGATCCCAACTCAAAACCGACCTGGTCAGGCCGACGGAGCACAAATCGGCTCGCGATAATTCGCTGTTCTCCTCCTATGACCTGATACACGCGTGGAGCTTTCAACCGCACGTCACTTGCGCCTGATGCAAGCACGACATCGCCGACCTTATTGATCGTAATTCTGCGCAAGCCGCCAAACTGTAGAGACACATTTTTCGGGTCGGCCCCGGGAGCCAGCTCAAAGTCATACTCCAGTTCTCCCTGTGTTCCGTAGTAAACGAGATCAACTCCGGGGTAAACTTCGTGATAACGAACTCGCGCAAACTGGGGCACGTCTCGATGCCACTTGCCCGGATCGTTGCCGATCAAGTAGTTGCTTTTTCCGGGCAGTGGGTCTGTTCCGGTTACGGCAGGGTTCTCGTTGGCTTTGGAAAGCCGCATCCGCACCACCGATGCTGGTTCGCTCGAACGTGGGGACCGTAAGGCTAGTACGGCCTCATACTGCGTAAGAAAGAGACCATAGCCGGAGCCGCGCGCCAGAAATTTTACCTGCGCGTCAGTTTGTCCGTTATTGCGTTCGAAGGCGAGCGGGAGATGTGCATACCCCATCGGAACATGGCTTCTCTCTTGACGGTCCGATTGCATCCAGACCGGCGGGCTGACTGCGGCAGATGGGGTTGAACTCGCGGCTTCCAGCAGTGGACTACTCACCCTCAAAGCTCCGATGCCGCCTGCCAGGAGCAAAGTCATCGGCAGCAGAATCCGGACGTACTGAACATGCCGTCCCAGTGCACAGAACCCAAGCCTCACAATTTGCCTCCGGTCTTGAACGCCGTTCCCGAAGTCATCAAGAATTCAGGGAGAAAGGAAATGAGGACAAGAACACACCCAACGCGCCCTGCAAGCGGCGAGCTCCTGCCATTCCATTAATTAATGGTGAAAACAAAGTAATTACTTAAACATCCGATGGTTAGACTGTCAAGCCGAGTGAGTCGGCGGCTCGCGCCAGATTGATGAGATGCTTCAAGTTAGCTCCAAAGATGCCGCTTTCCTTTCACGTCGGTGTGTTGCAAGAATCTGGCCGACGAGATTACTCTGCAACTTGTTTCATCTATTGCTAAAGCAAGCCAAAGTCTCGATCGGAAGCCCTTTTTGGAAGTAGTTCATTCGAATGGCTCGGTACCGGACACTGCGTAGCCTCACTTGGCATCGGGATTGCAGCATTTCGTGCTGGCGCTGATAAGCGTTGCCATCGATTTTCCCGTGCGATGAGCTTAACCAATTCAGTTTCCCCTTGATCGTTCCCCTTGCAAATAACTGACGCTTAAGCAATTCTGAAACAAGGATTACGTGACGAGCTTCAGGTCCATCTTCATGAGAAACGACGATGTTCTTCCCCAATCGTTGCAGGAGCGCCGTACCACCCGGCGTTTCGACATGCGCCTGCCAGCCTCCGTCAGAGTGCCCGGAACCAGTCTCCAAGAGTTGGATACAGAAACGCAGAACGTGAGCGCGCGTGGCGTGTTCTTCTACGTTGACCGGCCTTTAGCCGAGGGGATGCGCGTCGAGGTCACAATGACGTTCCCGCCTCATGTCACTCTCACCGACCCCGTTCGCGTGCGCTTCACGGCGCGTGTGGTGCGCGTGGACACTGATCTGCCAATCTCGCGGATCGGCGTTGCTGCCAGGATCGAGGAATACGAATTCCTGCGGTCCAACCCTGTCGGCGAGTTTCTGCACGAAATTCAATAATTCAGACCAGTGCTTCTGTTGCGACGGCACGCTGAAACGTCGCTACTGGCTTCTTCGTAGTTCTTCAATTTGCTTTCGCAATCGGCGATAACGCAGCAACAGAGTGGCCAAATAAGAAATGTGAATGATCCAGGTAGCAGCATAGGCGGCGTACAGAAAATTCATCGCGAGCCCCGTGGTTGCAGGAGTGCTTCCAGGGCCTGCATTTCCTCGACTTCTCTTTTCAAAACTTCCAGCCTGTAACGCGACCAGCAAATCAGCAAAGCGAAACAGAGAAAAGCAGCCCAGTTGATCAGCAAAACATGCCACATTCGCGGATCGATTGAACCTCCTCCACCAATCACCGGCTGCGGATGCTGCGTGCGGAATATCCAGATGGAAAAGTAAACCAGAGGAACATCCAGCGCGCCAAAAATCGCAAGCGCCGCAGCCAGCACTGGAGTCTCACCGCTAGCCGAAAACCGGCGCAGCATCAGGTAACTGACGTAGATCAGCCACAACACCAGTGTGGAGGTGAGGCGGACGTCCCAGGTCCACCAGATTCCCCAAACCGGCCGCGCCCACAGTGGCCCGGTTACAAGCACAACCGTGCAAAACACAACTCCCACCTCGGCGCTCACCACCGCGAGCGCATCTGCCGCCGAGCTGCGCCGGATCAGATAAACCACAGAAGCAACAAAGTTAATCGTGAACAGCAGGAACGCGGTCCAGGCGGACGGCACGTGATAGTAGAAGATGCGTTGAACATCGCCCATGGTCTTCTCGGTCGGGGCAACTATGAGCGCTTGATAGAGGGCGTAACTGAGAAGTAGGCCGGTGAGCAGGGCGAAAACGGTGAAAATGCGTTTCATTCCGCGTGCAAAACCATTTCGAAAAACAGGAGACAAGCGATAGTAAACACCACATCGTAGGTGGCAAGCAACACGATCCAGACCCTAATGGAGAGTTCACCGGTGAGAATAGCGGTCGTGGCATTCACCATGGCGATGATTGCGGGAATTGAGATCGGGAATAAGAGCAGAGGAAGCATGATCTCGCGGCTGCGAGTGCGTATAGATACCGCAGCGAAGAAGGTTCCGTTCACGACCAGAGCCCAGGTCCCCAGGACTGCCACCGGAACCAACTGCCACACCGGGCCGACCGCCCTCAGCTGATAGAACACAATAAACAGGGGTGTCATCAAAGCTTCCAGCACCCCGACGAACACGAAATTTCCAATTGCCTTGGCCAGGAAGAGTGAATTTGCGGGGGCGGGAGAAACCCGATAAGCATCGAGCACCTGATTGCGCAGTTCCCGGGCCCAGGTCTGATTGAGGGCTACAACTGCCGCAAATAGAAACGCGACCCAGACCAGTCCACCCGCAATTTGACGCGATTCTTCCGCATTGGGATCGAATGAAAAGCTGAAAACGACTACAACCAGCAGAGCGAAGAACAGCATGGCGTTGATGGCGTCCTTCGACCGCCACTCCAGGCGAAGATCCTTCATCAGCGTTGCCCGCGTGATTGTAGATAAGGTCATCGCGTCTCCAGCAGTTTCAGTTCACGCGTGCGACTCACGATCTGCCCCGCTTCCATCCATACGAATTCGTCGGCCACATCTTCGAGCAGCGTTGCTTGATGAGTAACCAGTAAGATTGTCTTATCTGAATCCCGCAATTGTGCGATGAGCTTCACCATTTCGAGGGCGGAGCGGTAATCTACATTCGAAAAAGGCTCGTCGAGCAACAGGATCTTTGGATCATGCAAGAGTGCCCGCGCCAGCGACATGCGTTGCCGCATGCCCTGGGAATATTGGCCGACAGGACGGGTCAGCGCGGGATCGAGGTCCACACCCCGGATTACGTTTTCGCTGCGCCCGTCGTCACTGATTCCGTATAGTCCCGCGAAGTAGCGCAAGTTCTCCATGCCGCTCATTTCGTCGTAGAGCAGCGAAGGATGCGCCATGTAGCCGATGTCGCGGCAGGCATCGCGAACCTCGGAGTTGCCCAGAATCGAAATGCTTCCGCGCGTCGGTCTCGCCAGGCCTGCGATCGAGCGCAGCAGGGTCGTTTTGCCGGCGCCGTTGTCACCGAGAATGACGTACAGCGATCCGGCAGCAAATTCTGCCGTGATGCCGCGCAACGCGGCGAACGGCCCGAACTGCTTGATGAGGCCGGCTATTCTTATCACCGGCTGCGGGACGGTACTTTCGCTGTTGTTTCCAGTAGCGGACAATGAAGTGGAATTCAACGCTGTTTCGCAGGTTAAAGTTTACAGAAGCACAATATCGCACGCACTTGCGACTGCGGTATCAAGAAATCCCAATGAGTTCGGACCAGACCTGGAACCCGCAGCGCTATGCCGAGCACGCGCATTTTGTCCCCGCGCTCGGCCAGCCCCTGCTGGATCTGCTGAACGTAAAAGCGGGCGAGCGAATACTCGATCTGGCATGCGGTGACGGTGTGCTGTCGAAGAAAATCACGGATGTAGGCGGGATCGTGGTCGGGGTTGACTCTTCCGCGGAGATGATGCAAGCCGCGAGGAAACGTGGCATCGATGCGCGCCTCATGGATGCCTATGACTTGAAGTTCGACTCCGAATTCGATGCTGTGTTTTGCAACGCTTCACTGCACTGGATGAAGCGAGACCCGGACGGGGTGATTGCCGGAGTAAGGCGAGCTCTGAAGCCGGCGGGCCGCTTCGCCGCCGAAATGGGCGGCCATGGCAACGTAGCCGCGATCACGGTTGCATTGTTTGCGACTTTGCAACGTCATGGCGTGCGCGATCCAGCGTCTGCCAGCCCGTGGTACTACCCGACGGTTGATGAGTATCGGGGGAAGCTGGAACGGGCGGGATTCAGAGTCGAATACATGGAATTGATTCCCCGTCCAACGCCACTTCCGACGAGCATGAAGGGCTGGGTCGAAACCTTTGCGATGCCACTGTTTCGTCCCCTGCCGGAAAGTGAACGAGAGTCCGCCTTGAACGAAACCGTCGAGATGCTTCGGCCGGTGTTGTGCGATGCCAAAGGGCGGTGGACCGCCGACTACGTGCGTCTGCGGTTCTTGGCGTTTGCGCGGTGAGTGGACGAGCTACTGACTTGCAGTACCGGTCACTTGCGTCATGTTCGTAGCAGGTTGGGAAGCGGGAGCACCATTGGCGGGCGCTCCAGGCTGCTGCGGCGCATATTTCGATGCGCACTTGGCTTGCAACTGCTTGGCGTAAAAAATACCGTCCCGTCCAAAGCTGCCGTCGGCAAGCGCCTGAGAGTTGTCCTTGAAAGTGTCCGGCGGAGCTTCAGTACCTTTGTACACCACAGACAATACCTGATCATTTTCTATAAGGACAAATTCCACTCGTGTGCCGGCGCGTTTGATCGAGCCCGGTTGTACATTGCCAGCCACGCGCAGACGCTTGGTGTAAGCGCCGTCTCCCATTCCGCGTAGTTCCTTAATTGTGACGTAATAGCTCTTGCTCTCTTGCACACCTGTGTACGCAAGAAATCCCAACGAGATCAGGATCACGGCAATCGCGGCGCCGAATTTCAGGTATTTGCTGCTTTGTGCGGACATACCGGACCCTGCTTACAAACTGTACCCGGCACGATCGAGCAAGGTCAAGGTATCAAAGGTGTCTGCAAGAGACCGGCCGTCCCAGGCAAATAAACCCAGCGTTCGCACTCTTATGCGACAGTAGCCCGAACGTCGAGATATTCGGCTTCAATGCTCGTGTTGCCGTCCGTGGCGAGATTGTGTTCAGTCCACAGAGATTCCAGGCGTGATGCCAGTTGCGCCTGACCGGCTGCGTCCAGTTTGGAGAATGCGACCTGCGTAGGACCGAAGTATTGGCGGAAGAGTGCGAGGACGTCTTTAGGAGCGAAAGGAAAGTCGAACCGCGTCTTCTGGCGAGTAAGAACGAGCTTTGAAATGCCTGTTGACAGCCGCTGGCGAACCGTTTGTTCATCCCCCCATAGCACCGGCGGAGGCACGCCCGGCGGCGGGGGTACTATCTCCGACACTGCCCGAAATTGCTTTCCCACAAATCCTTCCGGGGTCCAGTTCGCCATTGCGATCTGTCCTTCGGTCCTGCAAACCCGCACGAGTTCGGCAGCCACTCGCTCCGGCCGAGGCGCAAACATTGCTCCGAACATGGTTATCACAAGATCGAATTCACGGTCTTTGAATGGGAGATCTTCTGCATCACCCTCCTGGAAGACGATCTTTAAGTTTTCTGCGGCGGCACGCTGCCGTGCCTGCTCCAGCAAGTTAGGAGCTATGTCAATTCCAGTCACCACAGCACCTGCCCTTGCCGCCGGGATCGCCGTATTCCCGGTTCCACACGCGACGTCCAAGGCGCGAGTGCCTGGTTTGATCTCGGTCCTGGCGATGAAGTCCTCGCCGGCCTTAAATGAGTATTTCGCGATCTGGCCGAAATCCCCGGCCATCCAGCTTGCCTTCATGGCGGATTTTAGCTGTGCAAACTCGGGAGCTGCTGATTGCATGAAAAGACCTTAGAATGAAATTTGAATCCAGTGTTACTCGGCTGTTTTTGACCACAAGGGACACAGAGGTCCAGAAAAAAGGTTTTCACATCAACACAACAGCGAACACGCCCTACCACACCCGGCACGCGTTCTCCGCCACCATGGGCTGGCCCGGCTTACAGTTCCAGGTTTTCTGGAATTCGGGCATGTTCTGCACCACGCCGTCCACACGATATTTTCCGGGAGAGTGCGGATCGACGCTGACTAACATCCGCGCGTACTCCGGCCGCCGCTTTTCGCACCACACACGTCCGAAGCCCAGGAAGAAGCGTTGCTCAGGTGTATAGCCGTCGATCGTCTGCGCCGCTTTGTCGGAAGGATTGTCTGAAATAAAGTGCCGCAGGGCCATTAGCGCGATACGAGCGCCACCGTTATCTGCGGTGTTTTCTCCTAACGTCAGTTTTCCGTTGAGCTTCAGATCGTCAACCGCCACGAAATTACTGTATTCGTTGGCGACACAACTGGCGCGCTTTTCGAATTCTTTTCCGTCTTCCGCAGTCCACCAGTCACGCAGATTGCCCTGCGGATCGAATTTTCGTCCCTGATCGTCAAAGCCGTGCGTGAGTTCGTGGCCGATCACGACACCAATGCCGCCGAAGTTCACAGCATCATCCATTTGCTTGTCGAAAAACGGCGGCTGCAGGATACCCGCCGGAAACACAATTTCGTTATACGGAGGGCTGTAGTAGGCGTTCACGGTGGGCGGAGTCATTTGCCATTCCTTGCGGTCGAGCGGCTTGCCGATCTTCGCAATCTGGCGCCGCGACTCAAACTCATTCGCCCGCAGGAGATTGCCTAGCAGATCACCGCGCACGATTTGCAGCTTGCTGTAATCGCGCCAGACATCCGGATATCCGATCTTGTTGCGAATAGCGTCGAGCTTCACCTTCGCTTGTTTCTTGGTTTCGTCCGTCATCCAGGGCAAGCTCCGGATGTCTTCGTCCAGGCTCTTCTCCAGAGCGTCCACCATCTTGAGCATGCGCTGCTTGCCCTCGGCACCGAACGTAAGCTCGACGTATCTCTGACCCAGCGCCTCGCCCAATCCGCCGTCCACAAGGTTTACGCAACGTTTCCATCGCGGCTTGATCTCTGCCTGGCCTGTCAAGGCCTTCTGCATATTGAAATTTGCATCTACAAAGGGCTTTGACAGCCAGGGCGCCGCGCTGTCCAGCAAATGCCAGCTCACATACGTTTTCCACGCATCGAGTGGCTCCGAAGCGACAACGGTGTCCACCTGCTTGAAAAACTCTGGATTGACCACATTCAATTCCGAAAACTGAGGTGTTCCGGCCACGGTAAAGAAGCGGTTCAAAGAAAAATCAGGCGCCAGGCTCACGGCCTCATCACGTTTCATCTTGTGATCGCGATTCTTGGGGTCGCGGCGCAGCGTGCGATCCATGGAAGCCTTGGCCAGTGAGGTCTCAAGGCGCAGGACGGTCTGCGCTGCATCGGCCGCCTTCTGCGGAGTCTCGCCTGCAAGCGTAAACACCTGGGTCACGTAGTCCACCAAGTGCTTGCGGGCTTCGGCCATCTTTGGGTCGTCTTTGATGTAGTAGTCGCGATCCGGCAACGACAAGCCGCCCTGGTCGATGTAGGCGATCACCTGGTCGGCGTTATGTAGGTCAGGAGACGAATAAAAATTGAACAGCGGATTCGGCCCGATCAACTGCACCCGCGCAATCGCCTCGATGAGAGCAGGCTTGTCGGTTGCCTTCGCAATGCGGTCGAGTTCCGGCTTCAGGGGTTCTAGCGCCTTCTCATCGGCAGTCTTCTCGTCCATGCAGGAGCTGTAGTAATCGCCTATCTTTTGGTCGATGGCATCGCGGCTGGCATTCGAAGCGGAAGCCTTCTCGAGAATTTGCCGGTTCACAGCCAGGTTGCGTTCGTGCAACTCGTTGAAACCGCCCCACCGGCTTTGGTCGGGAGGTATTTCCGCCGTCTTGAGCCAGCTGCCGCAAGAGTACTGATAGAAATCCGTGCAGGGATCAGCCGCCTTATCGACGGTGTCGAGGCTGTGGCTTGGTTCAGCGGGCGGCTGCTGCGAAAAGAGCAAGGTGTTGAATACTGCACAGAACACGAGAGAACGCAACCAGCGCATAGATGAGGTCCTCCGGAAAACCCTGATTTTAGGCCTACGTGCTTTAGACGCACAAGCGAGCCGATCGTAAGTAGCGGTGGAGATCAGCGCATATCGTGCACTCCCAACCGACTTGTCGAATCGCATGGTAACCGGCTCAGCAATGGATGGTTTGGAACAAAACTGGCATTCATGCAGAAAACCTTTGCATGCGACACGCGAGGAAAGCGTTCCGATCTGGGAAACTCCGGTCTATCTCGTTGAAGAATGCCGCAGCGCAATTGGATGGGGGTTTGCTCCCTTACGAACGGTGCGTCGACGTGAGCAGCGCTGTGATTCTATCCGCAGTCACTGCGCAGCCGTGGTCGCCAATTCATCCAGGAGATCTCTTTGCGACTCATGCAGTGTCTCGCTTTACTGTTGTTGTCTGTTTTCCCGATCATGGCTGAGAGTGAGTTGGAGGCCCAGACGAATTCAACTGATTCGTCGGCGAATCCGGCTGCTCAGACACCGCTGCCCCCAACACCGCAGCCGCAGAAAGTGGTTGACAAGAAATTCATCGTGGTCATGGCAGCATTCGGGGCAGCAAAAGGCATAAGCTTTGCTACAAGCACCCTGATCCATGAACGTGAGCGGGAAGAAGGCGCGCCCTGGGCTACCAGCGCACCATCCAACATAAGCTTGACAACCAAACACGCCGCCATCTTTGCAGGCGAAGTCTTCGTTGCCTACCAACTGAAGAAGCCGCATTCCTGGCTTCCCGGAGACAAAATCATCCGAAAATTCTGGTGGGTTTATCCAGTATGGACGGGCCAGATTCATTCTCGGACTGCGATTCACAATGTAAGAATGCGGGCTCCCGCAGGTTGTATTCTTCCGGAGTGCCAGCCGCGTTAATTCGCGAAGTGCCCAGCAAAGCGGGGGACCCGGCGGCAAGTAGAAACTGCATGGCACAACCCACGCTGCCAGATGCAGCAGAGTTGGATGAGCTGGTTAGGTTAGTGCTTGTCCCCAAACTCTTTCGCGAACTCCACCAGACTCCGCAGGGCTATCCCTGAGGGGCCTTTGGCAATCCATGGCTTGCTGTCTTCCATCCAGGCGGTGCCGGCGATATCGAGGTGGATCCACGGGGTATCTTCGGCAAACTCTTTGAGGAACATGGCGGCTGTGATCGCTCCGCCCCAGCGCCCGCCGGTGTTCATGATATCGGCGATGTTGGAACGGATCTGCTCCTTGTATTCGTCATCCAGCGGCAGCCTCCACATCTTTTCGCCGGCCCGGTTCAAGGCTTTGCCAAACTGTTCGTACATAGCGTCATCGTTGGCGAAAACGCCCGCGTTTGCGTACCCGAGTGCGACGACCACAGCGCCGGTAAGGGTGGCGGCATCGATGAGATGCGTGCAGCCGAGCTGGCGCGCGTAGCACAGACCGTCCGCCAATACCAGGCGGCCTTCGGCGTCGGTATTGATGATCTCTATTGTCTTGCCCGACATTGCGGTCTGAATATCGCCGGGCTTTTGCGCCTTGCCCGATGGCATGTTTTCCGTTGCGCAGACTATTCCGATCACCTTCACCTTCGGCTTGAGCAGCGCGATGGCGCGCATCGCCCCGATCATGGTCGCGCCGCCTGCCATGTCGTATTTCATCTTCTCCATGCCGTCGGCGGGCTTGATTGAGATTCCGCCGGTGTCAAATGTAACTCCTTTTCCAACCAGCCCGAGCACGGGTTTGTCGGGCGCGCCTGCAGGTTCGTAGCGCATGACGATCAATGCTGGAGGCTCATCGGAACCTTGGGCCACACCCCAGAAAGCGCCCATCTTGAGTTCCTTGATCTTGTCTGCGCCATACACCTCGCACTTCAGGCCGACCTGCTGTGACATCCTGCGCGCGTGATCGGCAAGCACCGACGGCGTCATTCGATTCGACGGCTCGTTCACCAATTCGCGCGTGAAGTTCTGCGATTCACCAATGACGCGTGCCTCCTCCATCGCCTTCAGCAAGGCGCCCTGATCTCCGCGAGCGACGATGGTAAGTGCATCGATCTTCTGATCCTTGCGGTCACTCTTATAGGTGTCAGGATCGAAGTTGCCGATGAACGCGCCTTCGACAATGGCCCTGACCGCATCTTCTAGCTTGATGGTGTCTGGAGCTAGAAATGCGAAGCTGCGCAGGCTCCTGGATTTCAGCGTGCGCGTGGCTGCGCCGGCCAGCTTGCGGAGTTCGGAAACCGAGAACTTCTTGGCCTTTCCTCCTCCCAGCAGCAACAGCCGCTTGGCTTTCAGCTTCGCGGGATGATGCAGAAGAGTAGTTTCAAAACTCTTACTGCTCACTTCGCCGCTGGAAATGACTTCGGCAGCCGCGTCCTGCAAAGCTTTCTCGCTGCTTGCGACGTACGCTTCGGTCTTGTCTTTCTCGCCGCGATCAAGCACCACGGCGACGAGGCATTCGCTTTCCACTTCGGTAGGATTGGAGAAGAAAAGGTCAGTTTTCATAGAGTCGTTCCAGTATCTTCGGTCGAATGGGGAGAACGCAACTTGACATCTTCGCTAAATCCATTTGTCCAGTGCGCTCGTATTAGAAAACGGAGTACATTCCAACAAGCCGGAATTCAAATTTCAGGAGAAACGCAAGAGCAGGTTCAGCCTCGGGGTCGAGGACAGACGAAATAATCGATCGTGCCTATTTGCCTTTGAGCATTTTCACGTTCATCACGTTGGTTGCAGAGCGGGATTTGTTTCGATTACGCGTAACTTACCTGAACGTCGTTACGAAATCTGCGAAAGACTGTAGACGAACAAAAAACGAATATCGTATCCTGTCCCGCGTGGACGAATCCCGCAAACGTGTGATCGGGATCATGGCTGCAATTCTGGCAGCCCGGAAGCTCCATCAACTGGAGAGCACCAGGCCATCTCCCGCATTGCATTGCGCCATCCACGATGCAGTCATCTTTGCTGAACGGATCATGCAGGTGATTGATGATCTTTTTCCGTCGCCCAGGCGGACTGGCTGATTGCCTAAATGGGTATATACCCCTTCCCCGTGATCTTTTGGAATCATGGGGTTGGCGGGAGAACACGAGCAAAATCTTTGGATTGAAAGGGGTTGCGGGCAAAATCTAGAGAGCAAAGGAGTTAGGGCAGCAAATTCAGAAGGCAGAAGTCGGAATGCGGAAGTCAACCGGGTGCGGGCAGAGCTAAGTCTATTGGCGCGTGTGGATGAGGCTACCTCAATGACTGAGCGGCAAATTGGGTATATACCCCTCCCGATGTGATCTTTGGGAATCATCAGCTTAGCGCGAAGACACGTGCAAAATCTTTGGATCGAAAGGAGTTGCGTGTAAAATATAGACAGGACGTGACTTAGCTGCGCGAATTGGGCGAGTTTGGCACCTGACCTGGTAGTCGAGCCGGGTAAATCTATGAATCCAGTGGATCGAGGCCACATGACACCACGTAAAATCTTGGTAGCAAAGGTACTTACATGCAAAATATTGAGGTGCAAAGGGTTAGCTCTGGATGCCGCAGGGCGGAACGCTGGAGAGCACGGTGACAAGCAGACTGGCGGGGAGAACCTCAATGCAACAACCACAAAGTGACTTCTCAGAACAAGGGATCAACTTACCTTCTTCTGTTATGGGGCAAAAGGGGAAGTGAAGTCAATGGGAAAAGAGTGCAGCCAGGTTATTTCGGCGGATGAGGACACTCGCGCAATGGCGTGAGCTGACTGTCGGATTTAGGCCGCGCTGCTATAGATCGCGATGCCTAATTACGCAACGCGGGGCATGTCATCGCCTGTTGGCAAAGTGTTCTGCAACTGGGAGACTAAATCCTGATCAATGACCCCTGTTTTCTGCAGTCCCTGTTGAGCCTGGAAGTCAGCCAGTGCCGAGAGTGTGTGCTTCCGGCAACCCCATCGACCGGGCCGGGATGAAAACCCAGATACGTTAGATATAACTGGGTGGAGCGGACGTGCAGGTCTGGAAGTACTCCCACAGAAAATTTCTGGAATTCAGCATTCAAACGTACGTCATAGCGATTGATGGCGAAATTGGGGCCGTTGTAGCCACGTGCGAACGTGGTCCAGTCGTGGGCCTGCAGAGACGCCCGCAGTTTGCCGGCGACGAGAAACCTGGCCATGGCGGCGAGCTGGGCATCTTCCGAGTCGGACATGGCGGTGACCATGTCTTCCACATTTCGAAATCCAGCCGCTGCAGAATTTTTTCCCATGATCTGCCCAAGTCCCCAGGAGGCACTCTGCAGGGCCGCGGTTCGGTTCTTCTCGATTGCGGCCGCCAGGCGGTCATACTGGTGAGCGCCGGTGGCGCCGTAACCGCCAGGTGAGGCGTTGCTAATGTCGCTACTGTCGAACTTTCCATTTGTTAAGCGATGGAAAATGTGGCGTTCGTAAAGAATTTGCGGGCGACGATCCGGAAGGTATCCGCAGCCTCTGGTCTCGACGGAGAGCACCGCCCAGATCTCGGGCGCATGGACGCCGAGGCTGGTGGCGACATCGGCTAGGCCGTCACTGGAGAGAGCTAAGGCGGTTCCTTGGAATGGGAGTGGCATGATTAACCTCCTTTAAATTCTTGGTTCAGAACAAATCCGGTTTTTCTCTCTGACAGTTCGCTCAGCGCGAACCTACACAGCTCACTGAACCCCAGATCCGGTCAGCAAGCCGGCAAGAGAGGAGAAATTGTAGCTAATGCCAACTTGTGCCCCGACCTTGCTGCCTTGGAGTAAGTCTGTTTTGTTTGACCAGCTTACGCCGATCGGAATATTGATTCCTCCAGCCGCTTTAATGGTAAGTTTCGCTTGAGTGACCCACAAAGACCCAGCAGTGCCGATGAACTCCTGGGTTCCGTCGGGAAGGGGGATGTTCGTTCCCGGCACCACGGTACCCGCAGGAATGTTTAGAACGGAGGGCTCGGGCTGATACTGCCAATATCCGGCCAGACTTAACTGGGATTGAATCGACTTATCTTTGCCGGAAAGTGTTCGATCGTATTGTGTGGAGATCTGACCGTACTGCAGTCGGCCGTATTTGGCGCCAGCAGGAATCGTGTTGCCATAAATGGACACAGAACCATTGAGAGTAAACATGCCCATGGTCTGAAAGTTGTAGGCATAGATCAACTTGAAGTCATGAGTTTGCGGCTGATTAATCGGGCGATTGTAGTTGTACTCGAAAGTAAGCAGGGTTCCTACAGCACGATCCAAGGTTTCAAACCACACATCGCGGTAAGCCGACCGCAATGGCATGGTGTCCAAGACGGCAGCACTGAGTTCCTTATTTTGCGATAGGGCATCGACAGCATTTGAAAAGTAGTTATCAAAAAACTTAGACAATGCTTCGCCGCTTGCGTCCTGTTTTGCCTGTTTGAGTGCTTCGTCCCTATTCAATGCGGGGGCATTCGCCGTCAGAAGTTTCATGGTATTTTCTGTTGCAGTTTGAAGATTGATCACTGCAGTTTTTAGGGCCGGACTATTCAGCACCAATGCGTTCCAGGTCTGCCGGAACTCTGTACTACGAGGGTCAAATTTATTCATTAGCTGGTAACGTGCGGTGATCCCAGATAGCTTCCCCGCGCCGGTTGGTATTGCGGCGGTGTTTACAGGTGCTGGGGTTGTACCACTCGCTGGCCCACTGGTCGGAACTGTTGTGCTGCCCTGCTGTGCTAAATCCATGCTCGCCGAAAGATTGGTAGGGCTTAGGATCTTGTTTTCAAACCATCCGAGACTTTTACAAGTCACAGTACAATCGGGGTCGTATCCAGTTACCAAACGGAAAACCTGGTCAGCATTTGTGGTCAATGTGGCCGTTGTGCCATTTACAGATTGGGTCAGCGCACCAGTGTCTAAAGCCAGCGAAAGCAGTTCAGCGCTTCCAGCTCTAGAAACCAGCGATGTGGTCCCGCTCGCATTGCCAGTGGCACCGAGTTGCTGATCAGGCCGCGCTTGTCCTGCATCCCTCAGAATGGCTGAAGCGGTGGCTTTGGATATCGCAGCGTTGGTAGTCAGACGAGGCGCTGCCGCGGTGATGAATTTGTTCGTCGCTGCCGCGTGACTAAAGTCGAGTTTGTTCAGAGGCCCACTGACGTCATCGACAGTGGCCGCGGCACCTTTACTATTTACTGCATTTTGAAGGTCAGCGAGATCCTTGCAGTAGGCCCTAACCCCGGCGCTCGCATCATTCTCGCAAAAGCGAGGGGTGAGTTGTCCGAGAACCTCCACGGACGTGGCAAGGAAAACAACACTAAACATGATTCGTACAAACGCGTTTGTCATCGGATTAGCTCCCAAAGAGCTCCACAAAGCCGGGCGTGTCGCCAAGATCAATCGTATGTTTAGGACTTGCTGTTCGTACTGATCCTGTCGTTACAGTTCCAACGTCGATGGTTGCGTCTGTGTCCCCTGGGGCCCACACCAAAGCCAGGGATACAACCGAATCGCCGGCAGGAAGACTTGGAACTGTCACTTCACGGTTATTGCTGCTGACCGTTAGATCGGTATCAGGTTTATTCGTTACTATCAGCTTTGCCTTGATAATTGTTGCGGCGTCGATGGTCAACGTGAAGTCCGCTCCGGTGCTTCCGACAATGTCGGATGTGGCTTGAGACATTAAGCCTCCTTTGATTTGAGAATTCCTGACGTGTTCTTGCGTTTCACAGCTTTTCGAAGTAGTTGCAACCTCCCAATTTCCTGGTCCTTTCTTGATGCCTCCTTGGTCCGAGGCCGAGTACTTAAATGTTGAACCCAACTCCGGAAAACCGCTGTCTGCAACGGGTCGAACCAGAACGGTGCGCCTAGAGAGATCGCCAGCACTCCCGCTGCGGTTCATCGGATGTGCTGTGACCTAATGCTCATTCCGGCGAGAACCCGTTTCACGGGGGGTCGTCTCGTGAAATCTCGCTCGTCAAGAAGCCAAGGGTGAAACCGCTGATGGCTAAAAAACGGGACGCCAGCGGTCTAGACAGTCAGGATGGGGACGCAGCAGATAATCTCTGCGTCAACGGCGGGGAAGCACCACGCTATCTACCACTCTGCAAAAACAGAAACCACGTTCAGAGCCCGGAAGGAAATACTATCCAGACTCGCTATTTAATATCCGAGCCCCCTCGGACTTCGCTCGATACCGTATTGCGGCGGAAAGATACAGGCAATCGAAACGGATGTCAAGCGACAAAATACATTTTTTTTCACAGCCTCGCGAGACAGGTGCTAACGGTTCAATTGCCTGGTTGACGTCTGCCGGCCAGAGCGTCATGCGCCAGCTTCAGGGGAGGCGATCTATGACAAGGCGACGTTCCCGTCTCCAAACAGTCCGATTACGGCGTCTCAAAAAATCTGTGGAAGGCTTCGGTCACTTTGTTCGGCAGTTCCTCATTTTTGGATTTGCCCTTGAAGCCCAGATCGTGGCCTGCGCCTTCTACCGGGAGCAGTTCTGTCCGGGACGGAATCAGCTTCAGCGCTGATTGCATTTCTTCGAGGGAGCCGAAAGGGTCGCGCGTGCCGTGCACGAAGAGGCAGGGGAGTTGCAATTTATGAAGGTGCTGAATGCGTGGCTGATCGGGCTTGCCCGGAGCATGCAGGGGATAGGACAGCAAGAGCAAGCCATCGGCCAGGTCAGGCGTTTCGGCGCACAGCATGGTTGCCTGGCGTCCGCCGTAACTTTGGCCGCCCAGAAAGATTCGGGTTGGGGCAAGTTTGCGGGCTGTGGCGACCGCGTTTCTCAAGCCCTCGCGATCGCGTGCGGCGTCGCCGGGGCGAGGGGGGCCGTAGGGGCGGGTGTGGCGGAAAGGGAGGTCGCATCGCAAGACGTTGAATTTGTGCGCGGCGAAATTTTCGGCGAGCGCGATCAGCAGGGCGGACTTGGCGTTGCCGCCGGCGCCGTGAGTGAGCACTACGGTGGCGCTGGCATCGGAGGGCGGGCGATGGAGGAATCCGCGTACTGGGGGATCGAGCGAGGTGTCGGCGAAAGACTCTTGTGTGGGATCAATAGACATCTCAGTAGGTTTTCCTGCGCTATCGAGTTTGTGTAAGAGCGGTGCCGTGCCTGCGGCACTCGATAAATTTCTCACCCTACCCAGCGCTCCGCGCTGGGCTAATGAGTTCCGCCGCTCCGCGGCTTCGTTTCCGGCACCGAGGACATGTGAGGTTCTGAGAATTGAGCTCTAGCACATATCCTTACAGATCCTCACAATCCTATATCGTACGAGCGGAATTGATTATTTTCTGCGCGGACGCGAACGGCCATCCCGTTCGGCGGTGACCTGGTGCAGGCGCATAAAGTTGGTGGAGCCGGAAGCCATGTGTGTACCTGCGACCACGCCCAAGACGTCTCCCGCCTTGAGCACACTTTTGCGCAGCAGTTCCTGCTCGGCAGCAGCAAGCATTTGTTCGGCGGTGAGTGCGCGCGAACGGCGCACGGGGCGGATTCCCCAAAAAAGATTCATGCGATTGCAGACCGGCTGTACGTGGGCGAATGCATACACTTCGGCCTGGGGACGAAATTTTGAAATCAGACGCGCGGTGTTTCCGGTTTCGGTGAATACGGCGATGGCGCCCATGTGCAGGTCGTCGGCGGCATGAGCGATTGATTCACAAATCGTCTCGGGAATGGACATGCGGCGCTGCTGGCGGCGGCGGGGTTGCGTGAACTCCTGCATGTTGCTCTCTGCTTCGACAACAATTTTGGACATCATGGCCACGGCCTGGCGGGGATAAAGCCCGGTGGCGGTTTCGGCGGAAAGCATTACGGCGTCGGTGCCGTCGAAAACAGCGTTGGCGACGTCGCTGGCCTCGGCGCGTGTGGGGCGCGGGTTTTCGATCATGGACTCGAGCATCTGGGTAGCCGTGATGACAGGCTTTCGCCACTCTGCGGAACGGCGAATCACGTGCTTTTGAATCACCGGGACTCTTTCAGGAGGCAGCTCCACGCCGAGATCGCCGCGGGCGACCATCACGCCATCGGCTGCCTCGAAAATTTCTTCGAGCTGATCGAGTGCCTGGGGCTTTTCCAGTTTGGCGATCACGGGAACATCGCTGTCGTGAGCCGTGATGATTTGCTTGGCAGTTCGGATATCGGAGGCGGAACGCACGAACGAGAGAGCTACTACGTCAACGCCGTGTTCAAGGCCAAATTCAAGGTCCTCGCGGTCTTTGGAGGTAAGCGCAGGAATGGAGAGGGCGGCGCCGGGCAGGTTAATGCCCTGGTGCTCGCCGAGAAGGCCGCCGTTGACGACCTCACATTCGACTTCGCCTCCACGGACGCGCACGACACGAAGTTCGATCAAGCCGTCGGAGAGCAGGATGCGGGCATCGGGCCGAACTTCCTGGGCCAGGGTGGAAAACGTAGTGGAGATCAGGCTTGACGTGCCCAGAAGATCACGCGGCGAGATGGTGACGCGAGCGCCGGATTTGAGAGTTACGGGAGCGTGATCTTTCAACGGACCGGTGCGGATCTTGGGGCCCTGCAGATCTTGCAGGATGCAGATGGTACGGTTCTCTTGTTTAGCGATGCGGCGAAGGCGCGCGATGTTGCGCGCATGCTCGCGGTGAGTTCCGTGGGAAAAATTCAGGCGGGCAACATCCATGCCGAGCAGCAACAGGTCGCGCAGAACAGGTTCGTTGTCGCAGGAAGGGCCGATGGTGCAGATAATCTTGGCGCGGCGGTTTGGAGATGGAGCTATGTTCTGCGCCAGGCCAGAAACCAGGTCCAGCCTGCCTTGCTTCAACATTTGCTCACGGAGCGGCAAAGGTATGGAACAGGATCGCTACTTGGTTTCTAAACCGGGTTGCGCCATCTCGATTAGCTCTCGTCCCAAGGTGGTGCGCGGGAAGATCATGGCGTTGAACTCGGCGCCTACCAGGATAACCAGCGAGATCATGTACATCCAGACGAGCAGTGCGATGCCGACGCCCAGCGATCCATAAATGACGCTGTAGTCGGCGTAATGCTGGAGGTACCAGCCGAACAGACTGGTTGCGCCAAACCACACGGCAGTTGCCAAAGTTGCGCCGGGCAGCACGCTGTGCCAGGGCTGAGTGCGAGGCACTGCATTGTGGTAGATCAGCGCAATTACGGCGATGCTGGTGAGTCCGGCGATCAGCCAGCGGATGACGGTCCACATGAAGAGAACCAAGTACCCGTATTCGTGATTCAGGTGAAAAAGGATTCGAGTTTCGATGCGGCTCCCGAAAGCTACCAGCATGGTTGCGAACATCAAAGGGATTCCGGCGAGTATGACAAGAGAGAACGCGATCATGCGCTCTTTGAGCAGGCCCCACTTTTTGGGAAGCTCGTAGGACCGGCGAAAGCCCTCCATCCAGGAGATCATCACGCCGGAAGCGGTCCAGAGGGTAATCAAGGAAGCCGAAAATAGCAGTCCGACTGGCCTTTGCGAGCTACCTTTCAGATATGCCAACGCCGTGCCGCTTCCAGCGGGCAGGATCCGACCCACGGCATAGGAGATTTCGCGCAGATAGACTTCGGTCCGGCGCGAAGTGGCGAGAACCGAACCCACAACCAGTAGAAGCGGAAAAAATGTAAGGATAGATGAATAGGCTGACGCCTTGGCGATGGCGAAGGCGTCGTGCTGAAAGGCGCGCCAAAAAGCAAGCCGCAGCAGGCGTAGGAATTGCGAGAGCAACGGCCTCAGAGTATTGCGCCGGGGCATGGTGCGCAACTGGGAAATCGGCCCGCGTTCCTGATCTCGCACTCGTTGGGGGTTGGCGTGCATGGCTATCAGAAACGGTTTACTTCCAGCAAAATCAAGATCGTTAACCGCAAAGAACGCAAAGAGAAGCCGCAAAGGTCACAATGAAAACACCCCTCTGCAGAATGCCCATAGACGTAAAGGGGCGGATTGCTCCGCCCCCGTATATTCAGTTTTACTCCGCCGGCAGTTCTTCGGCCTCGGTCTCGCCTTCCTGCCGCATCAGCTCGAGCGCGCGCTCGGCTTCTTCGTAGGCAGCGGAGACTTCTTCCTGTACTTTGGCCGCGGCCTCTTCCATTTCTGGCGAGAGGCGCACGTTGCGGTAGTACTCCATGCCGGTGCCGGCAGGGATGAGCCGTCCGACGATCACGTTCTCCTTCAGGCCGCGCAGATGGTCGACCTTGCCCTGAATGGAGGCTTCGGTGAGCACGCGCGTGGTCTCCTGGAACGAGGCCGCCGAGATGAAGGATTCCGTCGCCAGCGAGGCTTTGGTGATCCCCAGCAGCAGCGGACGGCCTGTCGCGGGTTTGCCACCCTGAGCGATGACGCGCTCGTTCTCCTCGCGGAAGCGGAACTTGTCCACTTGCTCTTCGAGAAGGAACGCGGTATCGCCGACATCTTCGACTTTCACCCAGCGCATCATCTGACGCACGATGACCTCGATGTGCTTGTCAGAGATGTTCACGCCCTGCAGCCGATAGACTTCCTGAATTTCATTCACCAGATACGACTGCAGCTCCTTTTCGCCAAGCACGGCGAGAATGTCATGCGGATTGAGCGGGCCATCCATGAGCGGCTCGCCCGCTTTGACGCGCTCGCCTTCCTGCACGTTGATGTGAACGCCGCGCGGAACTGAGTATTCCTTCTCGGTGCCGTTGTCGGCCTGAACGTACAGTTTGCGCTGGCCTTTTAAAACCTCGCCGAACTTGACGGTGCCATCGATTTCGCTGATGACCGCAGTCTCGTGCGGCTTGCGGGCTTCAAACAGCTCGACCACGCGCGGCAGACCTCCAGTAATGTCTTTCGTCTTGGTAGTCTCGCGCGGAATCTTGGCCAGCACGTCGCCTGGGTGAACGGTTTCTCCGTCCTGCACCATGAGGTGAGCGCGGGAAGGCATCAGGTAGCGCTTGCTGCCCTTGCCCTTGATCACAATGGCGGGCTGGCGCTTCTCGTCTGGGGAATCGCCAACCACGTGGCGTGACAGACCGGTGACTTCATCGACTTCTTCGTGCAGTGTGACCCCTTCCTGCAGGTCTTTAAACTGCACGGTTCCGCCGATTTCAGTAAGGATGGCGAAGGTGTACGGATCCCACTCGACCAACACCTGGCCGAGCTGAACCTGGTCGCCTTCGTTGACCTTCAGTTTGGCGCCGTAGACCACCGAGTAGCGCTCGCGCTCGCGGCCCTTCTCGTCGACCAAGGCAATCGAGCCCTGACGATTCATTACCACCAGATCACCGGCTTTGGATTTCACCGTTTGCAGCCCGATGAAGCGCGCCGTACCCGGATTCTTGGCATCCAGGCGCGACTGTTCGGAGACTCGCGATGCCGTACCACCGATGTGGAAGGTACGCATCGTGAGCTGAGTTCCGGGTTCGCCGATCGACTGTGCGGCAATGACTCCAGTGGCTTCGCCGAGTTCCACGAGGCGTCCGGATGCCAAGTTGCGGCCATAGCACATGACGCAGACCCCACGCTTGGATTCGCAGGTCAGCACAGAGCGGATCTTCACCCGCTCAATGCCTGCGGCCTGAATGGCGCCAGCCAACTCTTCGGTGATTTCGTTGTTGATATCGACGATGACGTTGCCGTCATAGTCTTTGATCTTCTCAAGCGACACGCGGCCTACGATGCGGTCGCGCAGCGGCTCGATAATTTCGCCGGCTTCCACGATTCCGGCCACGTAGATTCCATCCACGGTGCCGCAGTCGTACTCGCTGATGATTACGTCCTGGGCCACGTCGACGAGACGGCGGGTGAGATAGCCGGAATCGGCTGTCTTAAGCGCCGTATCAGCCAAACCCTTGCGGGCGCCGTGGGTGGAGATGAAGTACTGCAGCACGGTCAAGCCTTCGCGGAAGTTGGCGGTGATTGGCGACTCGATGATTTCGCCGGAGGGCTTGGCCATCAAGCCGCGCATCCCGGAAAGCTGGCGAATCTGCTGTTTCGATCCGCGAGCGCCGGAGTCAGCCATAACGTAAATCGGGTTGATATCGCCTTCCTTGTCCCGCCTCTGCATCTCGCCGAACATCTCGTCGGCGACTTTTTCCGTAATCGCAGACCAGATTTCGATGACTTTGTTATAGCGCTCGCCGTTGGTAATAGCGCCGTCGAGATACTGCTGGGTGACGCTCACGACCTGTTTCTCGGCGTCGCGGACAAGAGTCTTCTTGTTATCCGGGATCACCATGTCATCGATGCCGATAGAGAGGCCGGCACGGGTGGCAAAGCGGAACCCGAGTTCCTTGACTTCGTCCAGCATCTTGACGGTGGTCTCGAGGCCGAATCTCAAGTACGTGTAGGTGACCAGCTGGCCGACACCCTTCTTTTTGAGCAAGCCGTTGATGTAAGGCATGCCCTCGGGAAGGTGATCGTTCAGGATGGCGCGGCCTACGGTCGTGTTCATGAAGCTGCGATCGTAGTTCACGGGATCGGTGTGGATGATCTCCTGGTCGTCATAGGCGCTGGTGAGATCGATGACTTCGCCCGTGTAGCGCAGACGAATGGGCGTCAGGGTTTCCACTTCGCCAGCTTCGAGCGCCATCAGGACTTCATCGATGTTGGCAAAGGAGCGCCCTTCGCCCTTTGCGCCGGGTTTGCCTTTGGTCAGGTAGTAGATGCCAAGCACCATGTCCTGCGTGGGCACGGTGATCGGCTGGCCTGACGCCGGTGAAAGGATATTGTGCGAAGACAACATCAGCACGCTGGCCTCGACCTGGGCTTCCGGAGAAAGCGGGATATGAACCGCCATCTGGTCGCCGTCGAAATCGGCGTTGAAAGCGGTGCAGACCAGCGGGTGAATCTTGATGGCCTTGCCTTCCACCAGAACCGGCTCGAATGCCTGAATGCCGAGGCGGTGCAGAGTGGGAGCACGGTTCAGCAGTACGGGATGGTCCTTAATGACTTCTTCGAGGATGTCCCATACGATCGACTCCTGCTGTTCCACCATTTCCTTCGCTTGCTTGATCGTTGTGCAGTGTCCGGTCTGCTCCAGGCGGTGATAGATGAATGGCTTGAACAACTCCAGCGCCATTTTCTTTGGCAAGCCGCACTGATGCAGTTTGAGCTCCGGTCCCACTACGATTACCGAACGGCCGGAGTAGTCGACACGCTTGCCGAGCAGGTTTTGACGGAAACGGCCCTGCTTGCCTTTTAGCGTGTCAGACAGCGACTTCAGCGGGCGGTTGTTGGCGCCACGGAGTACGCGTCCACGGCGGCCATTGTCGAACAGCGCGTCGACAGCTTCCTGCAACATGCGCTTTTCGTTGCGTACGATCACTTCGGGCGCGTGCAGGTCCATCAGCTTCTTCAAGCGGTTATTGCGGTTGATCACGCGGCGATACAGGTCGTTCAGGTCGGAAGTGGCGAATCGTCCGCCATCGAGCGGCACTAACGGACGCAACTCCGGCGGGATTACCGGAATGACATCCAGAATCATCCAGTTTGGTTTGTTGCCGCTTCTGCGAAACGCTTCGACGACCTTCAGCCGCTTCGCATACTTCAAACGCTTCTGCAGCGAGGTCTCGTTCTTCATCTTCTCGCGCAGTTCGGTGGAAAGCGAGTCGACGTCAATGTGCTTCAGGAGTTCCTTGATGGCTTCTGCGCCCATCATGCCCTTGAAGCCGGCAGGGCGGTACTGCTGATCGAGCTCGCGGAACTTGGCCTCGTCCTTGATGACCTCGCGTTCTTTGACTGGGGCATCTCCGGGCTCGATTACGACGTAAGCCTCGAAATAGAGCACGGCCTCAAGATCACGCAGAGAGATATCGAGCAGGTGCCCGATACGGCTGGGAAGGCCTTTGAAGAACCAGACATGCGAGCAAGGCGATGCCAGCTCGATGTGGCCGAGGCGCTCGCGACGGACTTTGGACAGCGTGACTTCCACGCCACACTTGTCGCAGATCACTCCGCGGTGCTTCATGCGCTTGTATTTTCCGCAGAGACACTCCCAGTCAGTGACAGGGCCGAAAATGCGGGCGCAGAACAAGCCGTCACGCTCGGGCTTGAAGGTGCGGTAATTGATGGTTTCCGGCTTGGTCACCTCGCCGTGCGACCAGCTGCGGATCTTCTCCGGAGACGCAAGGCTGATGCGGATGGCGTCGAAATCAGCGATAGCATTTGCCAGGTCAAAGGGGCTCGAACGGTACAAGGGGTTCCTCCACTTCCTGCGGCTGTTCGCCGCCGCTTAGCGGCTCCTCGTTCAGTGGCCAGTGGTCAATTTGCCAGTGGTCCGTAAATTAGCTGGTATGCGGGAGCTTGTCAGTACCAGCTTCTTCTCTCAAAACTTTTCCTTCTGCGAGTACGTTGCGGCGGGTGAGGGCACCCGCCACACGCATCTCTGCTAATCTCCTTCTACGGCCACGGCGCCATCACGGCTTTTGGACGCGCGATCTATCGAAGCCAGTCGTCCGTGTCCGTCACCTGACGACGGACCGCCCGCGCTCATGGCTGATTTCTTCTCGGCGGCCTTGACCAGTTCCACATCAAGGCACAGAGACTGCAACTCGCGGATAAGCACGTTGAATGACTCGGGCACGCCCGGCTCCATAGCGGCTTCGCCTTTGACGATGGCCTCGTAAATCTTGGTGCGGCCGTATACATCATCGGACTTCGCCGTGAGCAGCTCCTGGAGAATGAAGGCTGCGCCGTAGGCTTCGAGCGCCCACACTTCCATTTCTCCGAAGCGCTGCCCGCCGAACTGCGCCTTACCGCCCAGCGGCTGCTGGGTGATGAGGGAGTACGGGCCGATGGAACGCGCGTGGATCTTGTCATCAACCAGGTGCGAGAGTTTGAGCATGTAGATGTAGCCAACCGTGACCGGCAGCTCAAACTTCTCACCTGTCACGCCGTCGTAGAGATAGGCCTTACCGGCTTCGGGCAAGGCTGCACTCCTGAGCAGGGCTTTGATCTCGCTCTCGCGGGAGCCGTCGAATACCGGTGAACCGGTGAACACTCCGCGAGTCAAAGTTGGGGCGACTGCAGCGAGTTCATCATCGTCAAGTTCGGCGATGGTGTCAGCCAAAGTCGTGTCCTTGAACAGAGCCTTGAGTTCGCGGCGGATGGCATCTTGTTTAGTGTTTTCCGCAAGCAGTTGCGTGATCTTCTTGCCAAGCTCATGCCCGGCCCAACCGAGGTGTGTTTCCAGAATCTGCCCAACGTTCATACGGCTGGGGACGCCCAGAGGATTAAGCACGATTTCGACCGGCGTACCGTCCTCGAGGTAAGGCATGTCCTCTTCCGGCAGGATTCGGGCAATGACACCCTTGTTGCCGTGACGGCCAGCCATCTTGTCGCCCACGCTGAGCTTGCGTTTCATGGCGATGTAGGCCTTGACCAGCTTGATCACGCCGGGGGGGAGTTCATCTCCCTTGGTGAGTTTGTCTTTCTTTTCGTTGACGATCTTTTTGAGCACATCGATCTGACGCGAGGTCATTTCTTCGATTTCGTCGATCTGCTCGTTGACTCGCGGATCTTTGTCGGCGTACTTGATCCGCTTCAGGTTGCGGGTGGAGATGTGCTCGATGGTATCGCGGTCAATGATTGCATCTTTGGTCAGCAGACGCTTGTTGGTGCGCTCGTCGTGCAGATCGGCGAGCACTTCTTTGCCGCCGAGGATGTTCTCCAGGCGCTTCAGGCGCTCGTCGGTCAGAATGCGGATTTCGTCGGAAAGATTTTTCTCGAGTTTGGCGATCTGTGTCCCTTCGATGGCTTTGGCGCGCTCGTCTTTTTCCTGGCCTTTGCGAGAGAAAATCTTGACATCGACGATGACTCCTTCGATGCCCGGGGGACAATAGAGGGAGGCGTCGCGGACGTCGCCGGCTTTTTCGCCGAAGATCGCGCGCAGCAGCTTCTCTTCCGGCGTGAGCTGGGTTTCGCCCTTCGGGGTGACCTTGCCAACCAGAATGTCGCCCTGCTTAATGTTTGCGCCGATGCGGATTACGCCGGCTTCGTCCAGATTGCGCAGCATGGATTCGCTAACGTTCGGGATGTCGCGGGTGACTTCCTCGGGACCGAGCTTGGTGTCGCGTGCTTCGATCTCGAACTCTTCGATGTGAAGGGAAGTGTAGTAATCGTCTTTCACCAGCTTTTCGGACACCAGGATTGCGTCTTCGAAGTTGTAGCCGCGCCAGGGCATGAAGGCGACAAGCACGTTGCGGCCCAGGGCCAGCTCGCCGTGATCAGTGCAGGGACCATCGGCGATGACCTGACCTTTGGTGACGCGCTGCCCTCGTTCAACCGTCGGCTTCTGGTTGATGCAGGTGTTCTGGTTTGAACGTTTGAATTTGGTGAGCTGATAGATATCGCTGCCCACCTCGCGGGAGAGCTGTCCGGGATGGTGCTCGCCCTCGACGCGGACGATGATGCGTTCGGAATCGACGGAGTCGACTGTGCCATTGCGCCGGGCAAGCACGACTGCTCCAGAATCGCGCGCCGTGACGCCTTCCATGCCGGTGCCCACGATCGGGGCTTCGGCACGCAGCAAAGGCACCGACTGGCGTTGCATGTTGGCACCCATCAGGGCGCGGTTGGCGTCGTCATGCTCCAAGAACGGAACGAGCGAAGCGGCAACGGAGACTAGCTGCTTCGGACTGACGTCGATGTAATCGACTTCATCTCGACTCACCAGCACGAAGTTTCCGGATTTGCGGGCATTTACGAGTTCGCCGACGATGCGGCCTTTATCGTCCAATTCAACGTTGGCCTGGGCGATGACGTGACGGTCTTCTTCCCATGCGGATAGGTAGAACGAGTAAGGCTCAAGCTCCGCGGCCTTTTTTCGCCGGTCTTTGATTTCGCCATTGGCCTTCTCAGCTTCACTTTTTTCGACGTGGTCGCCAACTTTGTAGTCGCTGTCACCGGCATTCACGACCGTGACGTAATCGATAACCCTGCCGTTCTTAACTCGACGGTAAGGCGATTCGATGAAACCGTAGTCGTTGATCCGTGCGTAACAGCTCAGCGACGAGATCAGTCCGATGTTTGGACCTTCAGGGGTCTCGATGGGGCAGATACGACCGTAGTGCGTGGGATGCACGTCGCGCACTTCGAATCCTGCGCGTTCACGGGACAGACCGCCTGGCCCAAGAGCCGAGAGACGGCGCTTGTGGGTGATCTCTGAGAGCGGATTCGTCTGGTCCATGAACTGCGACAGCTGCGAAGAACCGAAGAACTCGCGGATGGCCGCCATTACCGGCTTGGCGTTGACCAAGTCGTGCGGCATGGCCGTCGACATTTCCTGGTACACGCTCATCTTTTCCTTGATGGCGCGTTCCATGCGGACAAGGCCGATGCGGAACTGGTTCTCAAGCAGTTCGCCAACAGCGCGCACGCGGCGGTTGCCGAGGTGATCGATATCGTCGACGCTGCCGACGTTTTTGCGCAGTTTCAGGAGATAGCGAATGGTGCCGTAAAAATCCTCAGGGTCGAGGGTGCGCCGGTCGAGATTGGTAGCGTCCTGGTTTTCGAAAAGCTTGATATTGAATTTGAGACGGCCCACGCGCGAAAAATCATACTTCCGCGGATCGAAAAACATTCCGTGGAACAGGGCAGTCGCGGTGTCGAGCGTCGGGGGATCTCCTGGCCGCAGCTTGCGGTAAATCTCGATCAGCGCTTCCTGCGGAGTCTTAACGGAATCGCGGCGCAGAGTTTGACTGAGCACGGTTCCAACATCATCGCGCTCAGGGAAGAACAGGCTGAGTTCGACGACTGGAGCCTCGAGAATTTTCGACAGCTTGTCGGCGGTCAGTTCCGAGTTGGCTTCGAGCAGCACCTCGCCCGTAGTGGTATCGACAACGTCGCCGGCCACCCAGGCGCCTTCCAGATCGGAGATGTCGACTTCGATCTCATTAATTTTTGCTTTCTGTATTTCCTTCAGAACTGCCGGATTGATCTTGCGCCCGGAGTGCACGATCTCGTCCCCGGATTTGTTCTTGATGCTGTGCGCGAGCTTCATTCCGACCAGGTTTGTAGCCTTGTCGCCGGTGGGGTCAAGCGTCCAATACAACCGCTTATCGCGAATGGTCAGACGGTCGACGTTATAGAAGGTGCGCAGAATGTCTTCACCGGAGCGGAGGCCGAGAGCGCGGAGAAAGATCGTACCCAGGAACTTGCGCTTGCGGTCGATACGGACGTAGAGCACATTTTTCTGGTCGTATTCGAACTCCACCCACGATCCACGATACGGAATGATCTTGCCCAGGAAATACGTGCGATTGTTGGCGGTTTCGAAGAACACGCCCGGCGAGCGGTGCAACTGGCTGACGATCACTCGCTCTGTGCCGTTGATGATGAAAGTTCCGTTTTCGGTCATCAGCGGGACGTCGCCGAAGAAGACTTCCTGCTCCTTGATGTCGCGGATGGAGCGGTTGCCGGTCTCGGCATCCTTCTCATAAATGGTCAACCGCATGGTGACCTTCAGCGGGGCGGAGTAGGTCATACCGCGCTCTTCGCACTCGTTGACGTCGTATTTCAGCTGCAAGCCGACCGGATCGCCGCACTTGTTGCAGAAGTCAGGTGTGTTGGCGTTGTAAGTGCCGCACTTGTGGCAGAGCACGTCGCCGGGGTGGAATGGGTCGGTGATGACCGTGGATCCGCAGTTCTTGCAGGTAGTCCGCAAGTGATGCAGGCCTTTAAGGTGGCCGCACTTGCATTCCCAGTTGCCGATGGCGTAGTCCACGAACTCCAGTTGCGAGACGTTGCGGAAGTCCGTAATCGGGAACACGGACTGAAACACCGCCTGCAGTCCGCCATCATCACGCTCGCTGGGCAGGCGATCCATCTGCAGGAAGCGGTCGTAGGAGCGCTTCTGGACCTCAATCAGATTCGGAATCTGGATGGTTGCCGGAATCTTGGAAAAATCAAAACGCTTACGGAAAATACCGTTATTTTTCGACATTCAGATGACTCCCAAATTGCAAAACGACGTGGGCTGCGAAAACTGCTAAATGTAGAAGCTTGAGGTGCAAAGTTCGCCTAAATGGTTACACACACATAGAGCCTGCAGGGACGAAGCTCCCCGCAGGCGCCGCATCGAGCGCTTGGCCAATATTGAAATGTAAGTTTCCGCGCCAGTTCTAAGGCCTGTTCCGTCCCGCCGCCCGCGGAACAGTTTTCAACCCTTTTGTGCGACTCCGCTCCGCTTCCCTGGGCTGATTGAGGAGAGTCGCATCACTCGGTAATGTTGGGAAGCGGTATTAATATAGATGCTAACACCGCTCCCTAAGCTTCAGCAATAGATCGCCTTGCGAAATTCTTCTTGCATCCTGAATTGGGCAAAGCCGCTAGTCGCTTGCGCAAAAGACGCTTGCTCAAGATGACAAAATGCACCACTACCGCAAAGCCGATTACTTAACTTCGACGGTCGCGCCCGCTTCCGTGAACTTCTTCTTGATGTTTTCCGCTTCTTCCTTGGAAACACCTTCTTTCACGCTTTTTGGCGCGCCATCGACCAGATCTTTGGCTTCTTTCAAGCCCAGGCTGGTCACTTCGCGAACTGCCTTGATGACGTTGATCTTATTGGCCCCGACTTCCTTCAAGACCACAGTAAACTCGGTCTTTTCTTCGGCCGGAGCTGCTCCTGCCGCGGCCCCGCCACCACCGGCCACCATCACCGGGGCTGCGGCCGCTGCCGAAACTCCGAGACGCTCTTCCAGCTTCTTGACCAACTGGGCTGCGTCGAGCAAGGACAAGCCTACGATCGATTCTTCTAACTGCTGCAAATCCGCCATGTCTAGTTCTCCATTATTCGTATTACTTCATTTCGTTACCCGCAGACCAGGTTTCCAGTGCGGCAGGTTCGTTTGCGGCGCCAGACACGCCACAGTCAGAACCGCGCAACCCCTGAGAACGGATAAGCAAACCTACTTTGCGAACTCGGCGGTTAACCGCCGAGTTCGCAAAGAAAACTTTCACACTCCAGCCGGTGCGTTGTTGGCGAACTTCTCCTTCTCCACGCCCTGATTCAGCACCACCGCCAGATCGCGCCCTGTCGCGTTAATTACAGTCGCCAGCCGCTGCGCCGGCGCATTCAACAGGAACAGAAGCTTCGAGTACAGCTCCTCCTTCGAGGGCATGGTGGCCAGCGATTCGATCTCCTTGATGGAAACGACGCGGCCTTCGACCACACCGGCTTTGAAGGTAAACTCGGGGTTATCTTTCGCGTACTTCGCAAGCGCCTTGGCCAGCGCCACAGGGTCGCCCTGGGTATAAGCGATCGATGTCACGCCTGCCAGCCCCTTCAGCACCTCTTCGACTTTGGTGCCTTTGGCCGCCCGTTCGGCAAGAGTGTTCTTGATTACGCGATACTTGGCTCCCGAAGTGCGCAGCGTTTTGCGAAGTTCGTAATCCTGTGCCACCGTGAGTTTGCTGTAAGTGGCAACAATGACACTGGAGACACTCTTCAGTTCAGTGCTCAGCTTTTCAACCTGTTCCGTCTTTTTCGCTCTGCTGACCGCCATGTGTGATCCCCTTCAGTTCTCGCCCGCTTTATGCCTTCGCGGCGGCCTCAATAGCGCTCGTGTCCAGGGCGATTCCAGGCCCCATGCTGGAGCTGAGATAACAACCTTTCACGTACTTGCCTTTTGCGACCGACGGCTTCGCCTTGATCACGCTGGTGATCAGCGTGGTCGCGTTCTCGACGAGCTTCTCGGCCGGGAAGGAAATCTTGCCCACCGGCACATGCACCAGCGCCGTCTTGTCGGTGCGAAATTCCACTTTGCCGGCCTTCACCTCTTGCACCGCTCTGGCCACGTCAAACGTGACCGTACCAGTCTTGGGATTTGGCATCAGGCCCTTCGGGCCGAGGATTTTTCCCAGGCGTCCGACAGACTTCATCATGTCCGGCGTGGCAACCAGGGCGTCGAAGTCAGTCCAGTTCTCCTTGGTGATCTTCTCGACCATATCTTCGCCGCCGACGTAATCCGCACCCGCCTGCTCGGCCTCTTTCACTTTTTCTCCGCTGGCAATCACCAGAACGCGCTTGGCCTTGCCGAGGCCATGCGGCAAAACTACGGTTCCGCGCACCATCTGATCGGCGTGCTTCGGATCAACTCCGAGCCGCATGGTGACTTCTACGGTCTCATCGAACTTGGCGTATTTCACTTTTTGCAGCAGTGGTACCGCGTCCTTGAGCTGATAGGGGCGGCTCTCGACCGCTTGCCGCGCTTTCTCGATGTTTTTTCCTGCTTTTCTCATCTGCTTTCCTCTGTCTCCCACCACTGATCGGCGTTCTGATCAGCCGTGGTGCTGGTGGCATTGAGTAATTTTGTAATGGAAGTAATTTGGTAATTTGAAATTACCCAACTACGTCAATTCCCATCGAACGCGCGGTGCCGCGGACGCTGCGAATGGCGGCATCGACGGAGGCCGCGTTCAGGTCCGGCATCTTCTGCTTGGCGATATCCTCGACCTGCTTCAGCGTGACCTTGCCAACCTTATCCTTATTAGGAGCGCCTGAGCCTTTGGCAATGCCTGCGGCGCGCTTCAAAAGCACAGAAGCCGGCGGCGTTTTGGTGATGAAAGTAAAGGAGCGATCGCTGTACACCGTCACAACGACGGGAATAATCAAGCCTTCCAGTTCCTTCTGGCTGGTGCGCGCATTGAACTGTTTGCAGAACTCCATGATGTTGATCTGCGCCTGCCCGAGCGCGGGCCCTACCGGAGGAGCCGGTGTTGCTTTGCCAGCCGCGATTTGAAGCTTTACGAAACCTGTTGCCTTCTTTGCCATTTCGATCCTTCAAGCGAGCATCCGCCCGCCGCTTTTCCCTACAGTTTCTCTGTTGTGAGCGCCAACATCACCGTTGGCACCAGCTTCTTCTGAATTGGGTCTGCGGCCAGGCCGAGTCCCTCGATACTGTGCGCGCCAAGCACTTCCACTTCTCCGGGTTCCGTCATCACCACGACATCAGGGACTGAATAGCCATTACTTGAAACATACACAGCTGCCATATCACGCTCCAATACGTGCCCTTCGATTGTGCGGAAAGGCATGCGACGGCTTGGGCTTACACCCAGGCGCTCAAGCCGCGCTCTGGAAATCCAACTGAACGCTGCGCCAGTATCGACGATTGCCTCTAAATCTTCGACACGGTCTGGATGGTCCGGATTCCAGATTCGAAATTTTGATGTGAACGTGCCCATTGTCACTAATTGAAACCTACCCTGCCTTTTCTACCTGGTTGAATTCCAGCTCCACCGGCGTAGACCGGCCGAAAATAGTCACCATGACCTTCAGCGTCTCGCGGTCTTCGTTTACTTCGTCCACAATTCCCGTAAACGTGGCGAACGGCCCTTCCGTGATTTTTACGGTCTCATTCTTCTCGAACTTCACCTTGAGCTTCGGCTTGTCCTTCGCCTCGCCTACGCGATAGACGATGTGCTGAACCTCTTCTTCCGAAAGCGGCGTCGGCTGCTGTCCGGTTCCAACAAACCCCGTGACCCTGGGAGTGGACTTCACCACGTGCCAGACGTGGTCGTCCATATCCATTTCGACCAACACATAACCGGGATAGAACATGCGCTCGACGGTGTACTTCTTACCTCCGCGAACTTCGGTTACGGGTTCGGTCGGAATGAGCACCCGTCCAATCTTTTCTTGTAAGCCGAACGCCTGGATGCGCGACTCCAGCGATTCCTTGACTTTGCGCTCGAAGCCCGAATAGGAGTGGATGATGTACCACTTCATATTGGGATTGCGTGGCGGTTCGCCTAAGGCACTGTCGCCGGTGGCCGACGCGACCGCGGAACCATCCTGCGGCTCGCCAGTGGATTCGGGTTTCTCTTCGTCCTGCATAGGATCCTGCAAAGCAGCTTCTTTTTTTGTCATCATCATCTATTGGTGAAATACCTGAATATCCGATCGAGACTGTGGCTGAGCGTCAGGTCAACGATCCAGAAATACGCTCCGAACAGAAAGACAGTGATAATCACCACCGTGGTTGTCGCCCGCACTTCCTTGAGGGAAGGCGAATTGACCTTGCGCATCTCTGTACGCACATCGTTGTAAAAGCTCCGGATGCGCTCCGGCCAGGATTTGAGGCGACCACCAAAATCGCCCACTGCTGCCAGTGAATTCGCCATTTTCTTCGTCTCAACTCCCATCCTGCGCCTTGGCCCTTCTGCACGTCTCCAAAATCTGGCAGGGGCGGAGGGATTCGAACCCCCAAGTCCGGTTTTGGAGACCGGCAGTTTAACCGTTGAGCTTACGCCCCTGGAACCATTGAGTAATTTTGTAATTTGAAATTTGGTAATTTGAAAACCCGTGCGGATCCTGGGATTTTCAATTACAAAATTACCAAATTACTCAATTACCAAATCTACTTCACTTCCTTATGCGGCGTGTGCTTGCGGCAACGCCGGCAGAATTTCTTCAGTTCCAGCCGATCCGGTGTAGTCTTCCGATTCTTGGTGGTCGAATAGTTCCGCTCTTTGCACTCGCCGCACTGTAATGTAATGATCTCTCGGGGCATCGCTCCTCACTCTTAGCTTCAGCTCTGAGCTGACAGCTTCACTGCACAATCTCGCTGATCGTTCCTGCTCCCACCGTGTGGCCGCCTTCGCGAATGGCGAAACGCAGGCCTTTCTCCATCGCCACTGGCGTGATCAGCTCAATCACCAACTGCACGTTGTCTCCCGGCATCACCATCTCGGTTCCGCTGGGCAACTCGGCGACTCCGGTCACGTCTGTGGTGCGTAGGTAAAACTGCGGGCGGTAGCCCTTGAAGAACGGCGTATGCCTTCCCCCTTCTTCTTTGGTAAGGATGTAGACTTCCGCCTTGAACTTGGTGTGCGGCGTGATCGAGCCGGTCTTCGCCAGCACCATGCCGCGCTCTACGTCGTCTTTGCCGATGCCGCGCAGCAACAGCCCGGCATTGTCGCCTGCCATGCCTTCGTCCAGCTGCTTCTTGAACATCTCCACGCCGGTGACCACCGTCTTGCGGGTCTCGCGGAAGCCCACGATCTCAGTTTCCTCGCCCACCTTGATCTTGCCGCGTTCAATTCGTCCGGTCACAACCGTGCCGCGGCCCGAGATGGAGAAGATATCTTCAATCGGCATCAGGAACGGCTTGTCGGTCTCGCGCTGCGGCAGCGGCACCGATTCATCCACCGCCTTCATCAGCTCGTCGATCTGTTTCTCCCACTTCGCTTCCCCGTTCAGCGCACCCAGCGCCGAAAGCCGCACCACCGGAACCGTGTCTCCGGGAAACTTGTAGCTCTTCAGCAGCTCGCGGACTTCCAGTTCCACCAGATCGAGCAGCTCGGGATCATCCACCGCATCGCACTTGTTCAGCGCCACCACTATGTAGGGCACTCCTACCTGCCGCGCCAAAAGCACGTGCTCTCTCGTCTGCGGCATGGGGCCGTCTGTGGCTGCCACAACTAAGATCGCGCCATCCATCTGCGCCGCGCCGGTAATCATGTTCTTGATGTAGTCAGCGTGGCCGGGGCAGTCGACGTGCGCGTAGTGCCGCTTGTCGGTCTCGTACTCGACGTGCGCCGTGGCGATGGTGATGCCGCGGGCTTTTTCTTCCGGCGCGTTGTCGATCGAGTCAAACGAGCGGAACTGGATCTTGGGGTTGTGCTTCTGCAGAACCTTGGTGATGGCCGCCGTCAGCGTGGTCTTGCCATGATCGATGTGACCGATGGTGCCTACGTTCACGTGCGGTTTATTGCGTTCAAATTTCTCTTTCGCCATTGCGTTGTTGCTTCCTTCGTCCTAGTAGTACTGATAAATCTCTTTAAATTTGTGTCGCATTGCGACATCCACACTTTCCAGCTTGGACAGGTAAAACTCGCGCATCTGCGCCTGGTCGGACACGGTCAAGGACCGATAAAGCTGTATCGCACTAAAATCCGCCCGTCCAATCGTAGCTTCCAGCGACTTGGTTACGAGCACAGCATCAAAGTCGCGAATACGAACTTTGCCTCGATGCAGCCGTTTCAGAAAGCCCCTGACCTTTTCCGGCGACAAGGCCTCTTCAACTGCGCGCTGCAGTTGCCCGAATTCCTCGGCCTTCTCAATCCTGATGACCGCTTGTTGGAAACCCAAGTGAATCTCTCAAATTAGAACTCTGGAGCGGGAGACGGGAATCGAACCCGCGACCAACAGCTTGGAAGGCTGTGACTCTACCACTGAGTTACTCCCGCTAAAATCAGCCGTCAGCTATCAGCCGTCGGCCCTCAGCAAAAAGCTCAGCGGCTAAAGCCGCTCCAGCTGACACTCACACTTGGCACGAGTGAACTCGTGCCCTTCCCAATCTCTGGAGCCGATGACCAGGATTGAACTGGTGACCTCTCCCTTACCAAGGGAGTGCTCTACCAACTGAGCTACATCGG
>QIAA01000150.1 GCA_003224905.1 Acidobacteriota bacterium | reverse complement strand
CGGCAGTATAGCGCGGACACACCGCTTGAGGCGCTCATTGCAGCAAGGCGGTATGCCTCATATCGCGGGCACTCTCGGTCGAATACAAATTCGAACCGAAGGTCCAGGTCGCTGAATCGCAAACCGAGTATGCCAGTCTCTGCCAGTGAACTGAGACGCAGGAGCGGCGGGCGAGCGTGGGAATTTACCTCTGTTGGCCCAACGTAGGCTTGCGTCGCCATGCAGCGAAAGCAAATTTTTTCATTGACTTCGCTTCGCCTTTTGCCCCATAAGAGAAGAAGGTATGTTGATCCAGGTTCTAAGAAGTCATTAGTCGCTGCCTCGTAACTCACTTGTTTTCTATATTTTGCCTGCAAAGCCTTTCGATTCAAAGATTTTGGCCGTGTTCTCCCGCTAAACCAATGATTCCCAAAGATCAGTGGAGGAGGGTATATCTCAAATAAATTCGATTTTGGCTCCGGGAGCTTCGAGGGTTCCTGCATTTACCTCCACGAAACAATTTAGAATCGCCGCTGACCTCTCATCCGAGGTTGATCCTTCATGAAGCTTGCACGCCCACTTGTTCTCGCCATTTCACGACCTATCGCTCAGGCCGAATGCACCCGACGAATTGGTTCGGACGCCCGAGCAAGGTCGAAATCACTGAAGCGGCGGGAGGGGCTCCCCTGGACAATGAGGAGCAGAACAATATCAGTGTCTACCACAAGAACATTGACTCGGTGGTGAACATCACTTCCAGAGCGGTGGCTTTCGATTTCTTCTATGGCCTGGTCCCGCAGGAGGGACAAGGGTCAGGGTTCATCATCGACAAAGAAGGCCACGTCCTGACCAATTATCACGTGATCGCTGATGCCCGCCAGGTTGAAGTCACGCTGCACAATCGAAAAAAATATCGCGCCACGGTGGTCGGCAACGACCGTTCCCACGATCTCGCGGTAATTCAGATTAAGGCGCCTGATTTGACTCCTATGGTATTGGGTGATTCCCGCAACCTTCAGATTGGCCAAAAAGTGTACGCGATTGGAAATCCGTTTGGACTGTCTGGAACCCTGACGAATGGAATTGTGAGTTCGATCCGCTCGGTGCAGGAGCCTGACGGAATGACGATTGACGAAGCAATTCAAACCGATGCGGCAATCAATCCTGGCAATTCAGGCGGACCGCTGCTTAACTGGCACGGTGAAGTGATCGGCATCAATACTCTGATCGCCTCGAGTGTTGGGCAAAGCGCCGGTATCGGTTTTGCCATCCCGATTAACACTGCGAAGGCGGTACTGAATGACCTGGTCACGCTCGGCCGCGTGCGCCGCCCGGCGCTGGGGGTTCGCACGATTCCCATCACCCCAGAGCTTGCTGACCAGATGGGCTTGGCCGCTGATTCTGGCTTGCTCATCGTTCAGGTGCTGCCCGGCGGGGCCGCGGAACACGCCGGCTTGC
>QIAA01000149.1:18401-37958 GCA_003224905.1 Acidobacteriota bacterium | reverse complement strand
CCATTTATAGCGGCAAGCGGAAAATGGATGTCGACGTCACGCTGGGAGAAGCAAAAGAGCAGGTGTAGGAATTTTTGATTGTAGATTTTTAATTGTAGATTTAGATGCAGTGCGCTAATGTTTGTGTTCCGCTTATGACTGCCGTCCTTTAATTCCGCGGAATTTCTGCTCTGAGATGCGCCGAAGTGTGCGCGTCAACGCTCCTCCCAAAAATCAGAAAGGAAAATTCACATGCAATTTGTGGATAAGGAATTCGCGCGTCGGACCGAGTCGGCAGAGGAAATACCCCAGGTTCGTTACGCTCAGCTCTACCGAAAGCTTCGTCCCGAGATTGGCGCTGCGTATGAGGAAATCTGCGGTGGTCACATGGTCTTTGCCGGAGTCGGATCGCCTATCGGGCGCGCCATTGCGCTGGGCTTCGACGGCAAAGTCTCCGCCGCAGACCTTGACCGAGTCGAAGAGTTCTACCGCTCGCGAGGTGCCGCTGCGCAAGTGGACGTCTCTCCGCTGAATGATCTTTCGCTGCTTGAGTTGCTGAAACAGCGAGGATATGCGATCTGGGAGTTGAATCAAGTGCTCTACCGCGAACTGAAAGATCTAGCGACAATCGAAGTTAAGCTCGCGGACGCACGCATCCGTCCCGGAAAGCCAGAGGAAGCAGATCTCTTCGCGAAATGCGCCGGAGAACATTCGCGAAGCACTTACGGCGTTGTTTCAGATGCAAGGCGCTCTGCCCTTCGTCGCCGAAGTGGAAGGTCGTTGCGTGGCGTGCGGCGCAGGACTGATCATCCCTGAACACCGCATCTTCGCATTATTCGGAGCGGGTACGCTCCCCGAATTCCGCCGTCGCGGCCTGCAGACTGCCATCCTGCAAACGCGCATGGCCGCAGCCGCGCGCGCCGGCTGCGAATACGCGGTGATCGTTACGCAGGGTGGCACGACTTCGCAGCGTAACGCCGAGCGTCTCGGTTTTCGCGTGGCATACAGCAAAGCGACAATGGCAAAAACGTTTGGAGAGGATGGACCTGCTCATATCGACTCTGCAATAAGCCATAGCACATGAATCGATCTCCCTTCGCCAGAATCGTACATTGATCAGAGCGTCGCTTTTTGACGCTCTTGTTTTTCGCCTGTTAGACTGAGCTTTCAACAGCACACAACCTGCTCAGAAGGGAAGTTCGTGCGCGCAGAAACCCGCCATCGGCTCAAACAGGATAGATTCAGCCGAGCCACAATCGAAGCCGCGGAAGCCACAGCCCATTGGACTGTGGAACATAAGGGCAAGCTGATCATCGGCAGCGTCGTCGTGATCGTGTTAGCCGCTGCGATTTTGGGCATGCTGTATCGGCTCAACCAGCAGGATCAGGAGGCAAGTGCCAAGCTCAGTCAGGCAGTTCGCACGTTGGATACCCCGATCCAGCCGGAAGGCACTCCGGCGCAGCCTGATTTTCCCAGTTTTATCTCTTCCAAGGAACGAGCCACTCAGGCGCACAAGCAGTTCGAGCAGATCGTGACTCAATATCCGCATACGCATTCTGCCGGCTTCGCCCGCTATTTCTTGGGCTTAACGTCATCGCAACTCGGCGACAACGCAGCCGCAGAACGTGAGTTGAAGCAAGTAGCTTCCTCGCGCAACCCTGATCTGGCCGCCCTCGCCAAATTTGCCCTGGCTTCCGTTTATCGCAATAGCAACCGCAACAAGGAAGCGATCGATATCTACAACCAGTTGATCAGTAAGCCTACCCGCACCGTCGCGAAAGTGACGGCTCAACTGGAGCAGGCGGCGACATATCAATCGGCGCAACTTCCACTCGAGGCCAAACGGGTATACGAGCAAGTGCAGAAAGAAAACCCGGCTACTGAAGCTGCCCAGATGGCTTCCGCAAAGCTGCAGGAAATCAAGTAGACCAGTCTCACAGGATCTTTTTGCCAAATGCAGAAAGCGTAAGCTCCACTGCCAGATCCGCCGTGCGATTGTGCTCGTCAATTACGGGATTCACTTCGACAATCTCAAAACTCAGCATCCTTCCGTGATCCGCGATGATCTCCATCGCCAGATGCGCCTCACGATAGGTTGCTCCACCGCGCACCGGTGTGCCCACTCCCGGTGCATCCTCAGGATCCACCCAGTCCATATCGAGTGATACGTGGTACCCCGCCGTTCCGCGACCAGCCATACGGAGAGCCTCCTCGATAACTGTACGCATGCCACGCTCATCGATATCACGCATGGTGAAGACTTCGATTCCAGCCCTCCGAACGTTTTCTTTTTCTATGGCGTCGATATCACGAACCCCCACCAGCACGCAGTTCTCGGGCTTCACCTTGGGAGAAAAATTGAAAATATCAGTTAATTCCGAAGGGCCCAATCCCATGATGGCGGCCAGCGGCATCCCATGCACATTGCCGCTCGGCGAGGAATCCGGAGTGTTGACATCGGTGTGAGCGTCAATCCAGAGCAGGCCAATTTTCTGGTTCTGGCGTCGATAAAACTCTGCCACTCCTGCCACTGTCCCCGCCGCCACGGAGTGATCGCCTCCTAAGACGACCGGAACTTTTCCTGCTTCCAGAGTCTTAAGCACGAGCTCAGCATGTTTAGTGCAAGTGGCTGTGATCTCCTTCAAGTACTTCGCGTGCGGATCACCCTCTTTCTTCTGCTCGGGAATGGAAACCGCCACGTTGCCGGCATCTTCAACTACGTGTCCGAGGGCTTCGAGACGGGCTTCCAGGCCGGCCACGCGCACGGCGGACGGCCCCATGTCCACACCTCGGCGTGACTGTCCAAGGTCAAGTGGCACACCGATAACCCGGATTTTCCTGGGAGAGATGCTGGTGAGCGATGTGGTTATGTGGGTCATCTAAAGGCGATTGACAGTAAATCATCAATCAACAATCGACAATCGTAAATTCTCTATGGATATAGCCGGTGCAACATGCGTGGAAACGGGATCGTCTCCCGCACGTGTTCCAGGCTACAGATCCACGAAACAACGCGCTCGATTCCCATGCCGAAGCCGCTGTGGGGCACGCTGCCATACTTCCGCAGATCGAGGTACCACTTAAAAGCTTCTTCCGGTAAGTTGTGTTCGTGAATGCGCTTCACCAGCAACTCATAAGACGCAGTACGCTGCGAGCCGCCTATGATTTCGCCGTACCCTTCCGGCGCCAGCACATCTACGCACAACGCCAGCTCCGGCCGTTGCGGATCGGGCTCCATGTAGAACGCTTTCACCTTCGCCGGATAGCGATGCACCATCACCGGCGTTTCGAACTGCGATGAAATGTATGTCTCATCCGGCGATCCCAGATCTCCTCCCCACTCGAACTTGTTCTCAAGCGCCCCTTTGGCATGAGCATCCTGGAGCAGCTTCACAGCCTCGTCATAGGTTATTCGCGGAAAAGGGGTCTTGATTTTCTCCAGCTTGGAAACATCGCGTCCGATGGTCTGCAGGTCAGGCCGCCGGCGCTCCAGACAACGTTTGACAACAAACGTAATCAGTCCTTCCGCAAGTTCCATCAAGTCTTCGAGGGTTGCGTAGGCAATCTCAGGTTCCACCATCCAGAATTCGGTCAGGTGACGGCGAGTCTTTGATTTCTCTGCGCGAAATGTGGGGCCGAAGGAGTACACCTTGCCCAGCGCCATTGCCGTAGCTTCGATATAGAGCTGGCCCGATTGCGTCAGAAATGCCTGCTCATCGAAGTAGTCGACCGGAAATAGCGTGGTTGTGCCTTCACATGCTGCTGGTGTAAGGATAGGAGGATCGGTAAGCGTAAATCCGCGCTCGTCAAAAAAGTCGCGCGCGGCTTTGATGATTTCTGCCCTTACTCTGAGGATCGCAGCCTGACGTGGCGTGCGCACCCAGAGGTGGCGGTGCTCCATCAAAAAGTCGACACCATGCTCCTTGAGCGAAATGGGATAGGGGTCATTCTCGGCCACTCGCTGAAGCACTTGCACATTTGACACATCGAGCTCATGTCCGCCCGGTGCCCGCTTATCGGCCCGAACCTTACCTTCGACGATCACACTTGATTCCTGCGTAAGACCTTTCACCGCGTCAAAGACCTCGGGCGGAACAGCGCTCTTGGGCACCACTCCTTGAATCACGCCGCTGCCATCGCGAAAGATGGGGAACAGCAGTTTGCCGCTTTCGCGCAGGTTGTAAAGCCAACCACGGATTGTGACAAGCTGACCCTCGTGCTTGCCGATTTCGGCGATCGTGGTTACGGACGGCATTGAGTAATTGGGTAATTTGGTAATTGGAAAATTGAATCCGGTTGAGGCCTTTCAATTCAATTACCCAATTACAAAATTACTCAATTACCAAATTTCTCAAAGGTCTCTTTCATCTTCTCCACCGGATTCACTTTCTCGTCGGCTTCGATCTCGAACAGCAACGGCGGGGTGTGAGGCGCGGAGCGCAGCAGCTCCATGGTCTGTTTCCAGTCAATGGAGCCGTTTCCCGGCCAAAGATGCGAATCGCGGTCCTTACCGTTGTCGTGAACGTGAGTGGAGCGAATGTGAGCCTTCATCGTCTCGAAGGCCTGTTCCACGGTGCTCATGATGTGCGCGTGTCCGACGTCAAAGCAGATGCCGATATCGTCAAAGTGTGTGATCTGAATAAACTCCACCAGTCGGTCCGGTGTGCTGAGTTCGTTGGGGATGTTCTCCAGAAGTATGCGCACGCCGAGCGGCTTCGCGAAGGCGCGGAGATGCTCAACTGAAGTCATGGCCGCTTCGAGCTTCTTTTCGCTAAACGACTCATCTCCTGTTCCGATGTGCTGCACCAGAAAGCGGAAGGGAATTTGCTCAGCGAGCTCCAGCGCGCGCTTGATCTCATCCATGGCCTCAACACGCTGTGCGCGATCAGTCGCGGCGATGTTTACCGGAGGAGTGCCCGTTCGCCCCATTTCATAATCGGTGTACATAGGTGAGTGCACCGAGTGCAGGGGGACACCGCTGGTGCGAAACCAGTCGGCGATCTCGCGCACGTGCTGCTTGCGATTTACGTAATCCAGATGCTGGCGCGCCCCAAAGATTTCAATCGCCTGCGCTCCGCCGCGCACCAGGCCATCGAGCAGCCCAGGATGCAGCCGCTCTTTGACGTAAACATAAGTGGATACAGCTTTCAACATCGCCTGTCCTCTGTCACAACGATCGATTTCAGTACCCTACTGCCCTTCCATTGTTTCTTATATCGCTGGCGCCGAGCCGCTCTCCTGTTGCTCCGTCAATCATGATGCATTCGCCATCGCTCCAGTACGAATTTTCACCGCCCGATTCTGCACTGTGTCCCATGTGCCGAAGCGCGTTCACCGTGTCTGGGGAGAACGACTTCTCAAGCAGCACGACATCCGGCATCCACTGATGGTGAAATCGTGCCGCGTTCACCGCCTCCTGAATATCCATGCCAAAGTCGATCACGCCCATCAGAATATTTGCGACTGTAGTGATAATACGCGGCCCGCCAGGCGAGCCCAGCACTAGAAACAGCTTGCCATCCTTCAGCACGATAGTGGGCGACATGGCTGAAAGCGGCCTCTTGCCCGGGCCGATCGCGTTCGCGGGGCCTTGAATTAGTCCAAACATGTTCGGCACGCCTTGCTTGGCGGCGAAATCGTCCATTTCATCGTTGAGAAGAAAGCCCAAACCCCCCGCTGTAACCCTTGAGCCAAAGCTGTCATTCAATGTCGTGGTCACGGCGACGGCATTCCCCTGCGGATCGACGACCGAATAGTGCGTTGTGTGCTCTGGCTCGCGCGTGAAGGCGGGGCCAGGATGCAGCATCGCATACTGCTCCAGTTCACTGAAGATTGCCGGCCGTTTTAACTCGGTGCTCTTGCTCGCGTGCGCTGGGTCGATAGTCTCGCGCCACGCGGCGCCATACCTTTTGTCTATGAGTTGAGCCACGGGAATTTTTGCGAAATCCGGATCACCAAGAAATTCCGCCCGATCGAAGAAAGCTCGCCGGAAGGCCTCTACTGTTAAATGAACCGATTGCGCTGACCGGTTCCCAAGTTTCTGCAGGTCGTAGCCTTCCAAAATATTGAGGAGCTCAATTAGAGCGACACCCCCAGAAGACGGCGGCGGTGCTCCGATAATTTCGTACCCGCGATATGTTCCCCGTACCGGTTCACGCTCCTTGACTTCATAATGCGCGAGATCCTCGGACGTGATCAGGCCGCCGCCTTTCTGCACTGCAGCCGCTAGTTCGTGTGCCAACGCTCCATGGTAGAAATCGTCGGGCCTGGCCGCGATTCTTTCCAGGGTGCGTGCCAACTGCGGTTGCTGCAACTTTTCCCCAGCCCCGTATAGTTTTCCATTCCGCTGGAATATTTGGCGGGAAGCGGGAAAATCGGCCAAATGCGTGTCTTGCAGATCCTGCGCATCTTCCCAACTTAGGACGAAGCCTTCCCTGGCAAGCTTGATGGCAGGAGCCATGACCAGCGACAAAGCCAGTTTTCCATATTTCTTTTCGGCATATGTCATACCCCCGACAGAGCCGGGCACGCCAATCGACTTGTAACCGACAAGGCTTGCATCTGCGATCACGTCACCATGTGCGTCGAGATACATGTTCGCAGTTGCGGTTGCCGGCGCTTTTTCGCGGTAGTCGATGAAACGCGTGATGCCATCAGCCGTGCGGATGAGCATGAATCCGCCGCCACCCAGATTTCCTGCTTGCGGATGCACTACCGCGAGCGCAAAGCCGACGGCAACGGCGGCATCTACGGCATTCCCGCCCGCCTGCATGATCTGTGTTCCGGCGCGGGAGGCCAGTTCGTGAACACCGGCGACCATGGCATGTGAAGCGTGAACCGGATGTATGGGGGCAGCCGAGAGTGTACCGGCGATGAGAAGCCAAAGCACCGCTGATAAGCCAGTGAATGGCTTGCACGAAAATCGCATGAAGATTTTGAGGCTAGCCTAGGCGGTGAGTGGCAGTCAAATCATCGACGACGCATAGTTGCTCTGGGTTCGTTGTGGTCAGCGCTCTGATAAGATTTGTCTTCGCTGCTATTCATTATTGCCCTGCGAGAACTGCCTGTGGAGTTGCTCATGAAAACATTCAAACTGCTCTCACTGACGTCATTGATCTTGTGCGTACCACTGCTGGCCGACGAAGGTCATCATCATGATGAAATGACCGTGCAACAACTGGGCACCGTGCACTTCCCCGTGTCATGTGCCGCGTCCGTGCAGAAGCCATTTGAACGCGGAGTGGCCCTGCTGCATTCGTTCTGGTACGAGGAGGCCAAAAAGGAATTTGAACAGGTGGCGAAGGATGATCCCTCATGCGCAATGGCTCACTGGGGCGTGGCCATGAGCCTTTGGCATCAGTTGTGGAATGAGCCCGATGCCGCCACGCTGAAGACGGGCCGGAAGGAAATAAAGAAAGCTAAGTCGCTTCATCCAGAAACGGATCGTGAGCGCAACTATATCGCAGCCGCGGACAAATTTTATGCAAAAGGGAAACACGAGCATCGCGCAAGAGCCGAGGCCTATTCAAAGGCGATGGAAACGATGTATCAGCGCTATCCCGATGATCGTGAAGCCGCAGCGTTTTACGGCCTGTCACTGCTGGCGTCGGAACCGGAGAAGGATAAGGATTTTGTGAAACGCAAGAAAGCGGGATCCGTATTGGAGAAGGTTTTTGCCGAAGAGCCGGATCATCCCGGCGTGGCGCATTATCTGATCCACAGCTATGACACACCCCAGTTGGCTGCGTTGGGACTGCCTGCCGCGCGCCGCTATGCGAAGATCGCGCCTGCAGCTCCACAACATGCCCTCGCACATTTTTGCCCGGCTTGGGCTATGGCAGGATGACATCGACTCGAACCTGGCTTCCGTCGCCGCCACGCGCAAGACGGCGGCGATGCATATGGGTGGGGAAAGCCATCAGTTCCATGCTATGGATTTTCTTGTTTACGCCTACTTGCAGAGTGGGCGCGAAGCCGAGGTCAAACGCATCATTGATGAGGTGAAGGCAATGGCTCCGATCAAGGAGGAAGGCATGGACTTTGATGGTCGCGCCTATTCTCTTACGTGGTTTCCTGTCACGGAGGCGCTTGAGCTGCACCATTGGTCCGAGGCTGCGGCATTGGAACCGGTACCGGACGCAAAGCCGGCAATGCGGGGTATCACGTATTGGGCCCGTGCAATCGGCGCAGCGCGCAGTAACGATCTGCAGGCGGCGCGAAAAGATGTGGAAGAGCTCGAGGCCATCCAGAAGGCGTTGCAGTCGGACCACAACAAATATGAAGCGGAATCGATAACTGACTCGCTGCAGCAGGCTCGCGCCTGGATCGCACATGCTGAAGGTAACGACCAGCACGCGGTGGAGATGCTCCGAACGCTGGCGGAAAAAGAGGATGCGTCGGGCGCATCTGGCAACCATGAGATGCTGGGCGATCTCTTACTCGGAATGAATCGCCCCGATCAGGCGCTCACGGAATACGAAGCGGACTTGAAAACCGCCCCCAATCGTTTCAATGGACTTTACGGTTCCGCTCGCGCGGCGGAAATGGCTGATAAGAGCGAGAAGGCAAACAGCTACTACGCACAGCTCGTCAAGGTGTGTGATGGCTCGAACTCGGATCGCCCTGAACTCAGCCGCGCGAAGGCGCTATTGGCTCAAAAATAATTTTCAGCTACACAGGGTCATCGAGGAACACAGAGGAGTACGGCCACCGGCAACGCCCTTTGTGTTATGCCGTGCATTACCGGAACACTTTCGTCAGCAAGATCGCAATGATGGCCGCGCTTCCCATCGCCGCGTTATATTCCCGGTGTTTTTGATAGAGTTCCCAGGAGAAGCTGGTCCCGCCAGGTTGAGCGCTCAATCGCGGTAGAAGACGAGGCACGCGTCGCGCGTAATCCTCGAACCCTGGGAAGCGTGCGCGAAGGAATTCTTCTTCCGCCCTGATCACTGGAATGTAAATCAGCAGAAAGAACAGTAGCAGGCATAGCGCGATAAAACTGCTGCGACCCGCAATCGCGAAGCCGGCTGCCAGAGTGATCGATCCCAAATAGAGCGGATTGCGCGTATAGGCGTAAGGTCCGGCAGTCGTCAGATCCTCATTCTTGCGCACGTAACCCGCAGCCAGAGCGCGAATGATCAGCCCAACCACGATAAGCACGCTGCCCGTCAGAATAGAAACCAGAGTCGGACGCGCGAGCCAGACATAAATGATCGCGAGCAGGAATCCCAAGGGTACGCGAATGCGCCGCGCGATTCTCTCCCAGCTAGACACAACATTTTCCTAAGAGCTGTTTGGCGGCATCGATGACCTGTTCGGGAGTGATCTCGAGTAGTCCGGGATCCGGCTCCGAACGGCGTTTGTGCGAAGTAATGCTGGAGGCTCCGCGCAGCACAATGTTGCGTGTACCGAAAGGCCCGTTGCGAGCGGGATCGGTCGGGCCAAAAATCGCCACCACCGGAACGCGAAGCGCAGCGGCGAGATGCATCGGCCCACTATCGCCGCCGATGAACAGGCGCGTGCGCCGGGTAAGCGCAATCAACTGCGTGAGGTTGGTCGAGATTACACGAGCGCGATTACCGCTTGAGCTCTCTACTTTTCGCGCTAAGTCTTCCTCTCCCGGACCAAAATTGACCAGCACCGGTATGCCGGCTTCACCCAGGGTTCCGGCAACGGACCCATACCGCTCCGCAGGCCACTGCTTGGCGCCCCATCCGGCACCGGGGCTCAGCAGAACGAAATCTCTTATGCCTTCCTTGTCCAGTGAGCACTTGGCGTTCGGATCATTCGGAAGTTGTGCTTCAGTAACGTTCAACGGCTGGCGCGCAACCGCCTCCGCAATCGCGATATTTTGTTCAACAACGTTTGCCCCCCGAACAATTACCTGGTGCGTGTAGAACATGCTGGCGACATTTTCCCGCGCCTGTGCCGCTCCATAAATGGTGGCCGCTCCCGACCAGCGCGCAATGATCGCCGATCGTGCAGCACCCTGCAAGTCCACAGCAACCTGGTACTCGCCCGCGCGCAGATCGCTTAATGTCGCGGCAATCCTTTCCCACGTTTGGGTAGAGAACAAAGCGTGACGCCACGTCTTCGTATCCACCGCGTGGATTCGATCCACAAGAGGCCGCTGCGGCGAGCGTGGGCCTGAACGAGGCGTGGGCAGCGTGCACAGCAACTCCGCCCAGCGTTCCTCGATCACCCAGCCGAGCGTGGCTTCAGGAAACGTATTTCGCAACGCTGTCGCCGCGGGCAGTGCGTGCAGAATGTCGCCCATGGAGCTGAGCCGCACGATCAGCAGGCGATCAATCTTCGGAGTTGAGCTTTGCGCCCGGATCGTGACCGCGTCGGCGAGCCTGTTCACGAAGGCCGTTGCTCCCGGCAGGATTCGATGATGTCAGTAGAAGAATGGCTCTTGGGATCTCCGACAATCTCCACTCGGCCACCGTATGCCAGCACCTCATTTCGCTCGGGCACAGTTGCGGCAGTGTAGTCGGTGCCTTTGGCGTGAATTTCCGGGCGAAGCTCACGAATAAGGCCGCAAACATCAGTCTCCGGAAAGATAACCACCGCGTCCACGTCACCGAGAGCAGCCAGCAGTTCGGCACGTTCGGAATCCGGCATGATAGGACGCCCTTCGCCCTTGAGCTTGCGGACTGAGTCATCCGAATTCACGGCCACCACAAGACGGCCGCCGAGTTGCTTGGCCGCGTGCAGATAGCGGATGTGACCCACATGCAGGACATCAAAAGCCCCGTTGGCGAGAGTGATCGACTCTCCTGCCTGCCGCCATCGCGCAGCGACATGGCGCAACTGTTCACGATTGAAGATCTTTTGTGTGATCGTTTTTTCTGTATTCAATGGGATCTGATCGCCGGCGGAGCATGTTGCAAGGCATTCAACAACTCGACTCGCGACACTGTCGCAGTTCCTCTCTTCATCACCACGATCCCGCCAGCATAGTTTGCCAGCTTGGCAGCCTCTTCCGCGCTGGCTCCCGCGCCTATCGCTGCAGTGAACGTGGCAATCACCGTGTCGCCCGCGCCGGTAACGTCAGCGATCTGGTCAGAGCCGAAGATAGGAATGTCCAGCGGCTTGCGTCCAGGCGCGAATACTACCATCCCGTCGCGCCCCCGCGTGATCACGACGGACTGCAATTTCATGCGGCTCATGATCTGCTCCGCCGCGGAACATAATTTTGGCCAGTCGTGGCCTATTTGAATTCCCAGAGCTTCCTCGACCTCTGGTTCGTTTGGCGTGGCGGAAGTCACGCCAGAGTACTGCAACATGCGGTAACGGGAATCCAGGATAACGGGCAGCTGCCGCACGCCGGCCTTCTTGCGAACGGCATTCAGAATCTCGGGAGTGGCTGAGCCATATCCGTAATCTGAAATGAGCAAAGCATCCGAGGCTCGCGCATACTCGCGCGCGGCCAGCACTAACTCATTCTGCAGGTGGCCGCTCAGTTCGGTGGCTGGTTCTTTGTCAACCCGAACCACCTGTTGCCGCGAGGTGTGTGCCATTCCAGCAAGTATGCGTGTTTTGGTCACAGTCGTGTAGCCCTTTGCCTTGAGAACACCGCTTAGCGCTACCCGCTTCTGCCGGAAAAGTTTCAGCAGCTGGCGCCCGGGTTCATCGTCCCCAACCACGCCGACGGGTAAAACGTTAACGCCCAAGTCCGCCAGGTTGTTTACTGCATTCGCGCCTCCTCCAGGGACTACGCTTCGTTCTCGATGCTTGAGAATCAGGACGGGAGCCTCGCGGGAAACGCGCGAAATCTCTCCAAAAATAAATTCATCTGCAATCAGGTCCCCGACAAGCGTGACCGTCACCTTTGAAAACGATTCAACGATCCGCCGGAGCCGCTCGGATTGCTTATGATCCACGCTCATTTGTTACCTAAGCCGATGACCTTCCTGAGTACAAGATTTTCTCACGCGGAGCGATCGTTGATCACGCGCAGCATGGTATCTACGGCGTTAGCTGCGTCCACCAGTTCCATTCTTACCGGAAGAACCGTGAGCGGCTGGAGCGCGAAAAGATGAGGGCCAAGGTTAATTTCATCTTTTTCCGTTGTGACGAAGCCATCTGCGCCACTCTTGTTGCAAAGGTCCAGCAGATCGCGAATATCCCTCTCGGTGTACGCGTGGTGATCGCGGAAGAATGCGTGGGCAGTGGGCTCAATTCCTGCGGCTCGCAGTTGTTGGATGAAGTTCTGTGGCCGTGCAATGCCGCAGAATACCAGCGGACGCGACGGTACTTGCCTCGGCTCAAGGCCGCGACTGATCTGCCAAACCAGTTTTCGCACGAGCGGAAATGAATCGGCCGGCGCTTCGTCCGTGAGCACCACAACATCTGCCCTTTGCAGGGAGGACAAGGGTTCGCGAAGGCGCCCAGCAGGCAGCAGACCGTCTCGCGCATCTTCCGCCGTGACCAGGACGATGTCAAAATCACGGGCCAGGGCACGGTGTTGAAAACCGTCATCAAGAATGTGCATTTGCGGGCCGAAGCGGCGCTCCGAAAACAATCCGGCGTCGTAGCGATCCTCGCCTACCACCACGGGAACCGAGAGTCTTCGCGCCAGCAGTAACGGCTCATCGCCGTAATCGGTAGCACAACCTGCGGGATCCACCCACGCCACTCCTCGAGTCTTGCGGTGATAGCCTCGGGAAAGAATGTCGAAGTGAATGCCGCGAGCTTTCAGCAGCTCACCGAGCAGTAGGGCGAAGGGTGTCTTCCCTGAACCCCCAACCGAGAGATTTCCCACACTCACGACCGGTCCTTGCAAGCGGCGTACAGGAAGAATGCCGCGTCCGTAGAGTTCATTGCGTGTACGCACGAGCAGTCCGAATGTAGAGCTGAGCAGGCTCATCCGGCGCGGGTTGGCAAAGGTTGCCCGGCCGACTCTGCTTGAGGGAGTTGTGCGTTTTCGGCGAGCAAGTCTTTCAAAAAATGCAACGTCTTTTCCGTGGCGCCTTTCTGAGACTGCACGGTTTCAACTGCCCGGTGGCCTAGCGCCTTGCGCTCTTCGTCATTCGCTAAAAGTTCCAGGAGGACCAGAGGAAGTTCGGCAGGGCCGACGATGCGCACTGCGTCGCGGCTTCGAAACAGGTTCACGACGTCGCGAAAATTTTCGGTATGGTTGCCAACAATGATGGGAACACCGTGCTGTGCCGGTTCAAGAATGTTGTGTCCTCCGCGCGGGACGAGGCTGCCACCTACGAATGCAACATCAGCAAGAGCATAGAGGGATGCCAATTCTCCAATCGTATCAACCAGGAGCACCCCTCCAGAAAGTGGTTCGCCGCTCCATAGCGAGCGTTTCCAGAAGCGAATTCCGAGTTGTTGCAGAAGCCCAGCGACTTCCTCAAATCGTTCCGGATGACGCGGCGCCAGAATCATAACCGCGCGGGGGTGGCTCGCGCGCACATTTTCGAACCCCCTTATCAGCAGCCGTTCCTCGTTATCGACCGTGCTGCCGCAGACGAGTACGGGTCCACTCTGAGCGCGCTGCAACGCCGAGCGAAGGCTTGCCACAATTGCGGACGCAGCTGGCAACGTCGTGTCAAATTTCAAGTTCCCCGCCACGTGGATCCGTTCGGCAGGAGCACCGATATCGCGCAAGCGCCTTGCGTCCTCCTCTGTCTGGGCGAGAAACAGTTGCACGTTTCTCAGGACTCTCCGCAAAATAAATTTCATTCGGCAGTAGCCCGGCCATGACCGGTCGGAAATGCGAGCGTTAGCGACGACGACGCGTGCGCCGGCGCCATGAGCGAGCCTGAGGAAGTTGGGCCAGAATTCCGTTTCCGCGATCACGACCAGTTCCGGTCTGAGCACACGCAGATAGTTGCGGATTGCAAACGTGAAATCTAAAGGAAAGTAAAAAACATTCTCTGCTCCCAGCCGCTTACGTGCGAGCCGTTGGCCTGTGGCGGTAGTCGTGGACATGACGAGACGGTGTTCTGGGAAGGCCGCTTTGAGTCCTTCAACCAGGTCGTCAACCGCAAGTACCTCACCGACTGAAACCGCGTGCACCCAGATGCTGGGCTGAGACGATCGCGACAGGCGTCGCGACACTTTTCCGAGGCGTTCGAGAAGGCCCTCCCGATATTTGCCGTTCCTTCGCATTTGTAGGAACCAATACGGTAGGGTCACTACTAACGCAAAAGCCATCACGCCGCTGTAGATCCAATACATCCGATGCACATTCTAACCGCAGTCGTGTACCGCGTAGATGAACGGCCTGCATCCTATAATCAGGAAACCATGCTTGCGCAGCCCGTAAGGTGGATGCGAACGGTGGCCCAAAGCTGCGCCTTCGTGCTCGTGTGCTCATTTCTGTGTATTGGCGGAACGAAGGAATTCGTCATGCCGCGTGCCCAGCCAGCGCGATCCTATCCAGCGAAAGATGATCATCCCAGAGAGACTGTCGCGGTGGCTGTCGATCCATATGACATGGCGGACAAGGCCAGCATCTTTACAGTTCGCTACAGCGAAATCGGCTTTCTCCCTGTATTTCTCGTGATCACGAATGACAGCGACCAGCCAGTTGAATTGGCCCAGATCAAAGCTCAGTTAGTGACCGTGAACCGCACCAAGCTCGATCCCTCAATGGAGGATGATATTGAGAGGAGGCTATCGCGACCGTCGGCCAGAACAAGCCGCTATCCCCTGCCGATTCCCCGCACCAAAGTGAAAGGAGGAGTGGGCAAGCAGGCGCGAGAGGAAATCCAGAACGCGATGTTCAGAGCCCGGGCAGTGGAACCGCACAGCACACAGGCAGGGTTTCTGTTTTTCGACGTCGCGGATATTTCCACGCCTCTGGCCGGAGCTCATTTCTATCTCACCGGTGTGCGCGACAGCAAAGGCAACGAGCTGATGTATTTTGAAGTACCACTTGAGAAGTATCTCAGTGCGCCATCAAAGAGCGACTGACACCGCCGAGGCGCACTTCACGCTTAACAATTATCCCGACTCTGCGCAGGCAAGGGCGCCCGAGCCCACTTGGATCAAGCATTCCCTATAATCTTGGTAATGGCCACTAGCCCGGATCTCTCAGTCTCCGCCCGCACGAAATATGAGCCGGTGATCGGGCTGGAAGTGCACGTTCAGCTGCTTACCGTCACCAAGATCTTCTGTTCCTGCTCTACGCGATTTGGGGATCCGCCCAATACAAATGTTTGTCCCGTGTGCCTGGGCTTGCCCGGAGCGTTGCCGGTCCTGAACCGGAAGGCCGTGGAGTATGCCGTCCTCGCCGCAATGGCGCTGAATTGCCGGATCAATGAAACCTCAATCTTCGCGCGCAAGAACTACTTCTACCCGGACCTGCCCAAGGGCTACCAGATATCGCAGTATGACAAGCCGTTGGCAGAGTATGGCTGGATCGACGTCCCCGGTCCGAAGAGAATCGGCATCACACGCCTGCACCTGGAAGAAGACGCCGGCAAGAGCTTGCATGAAGGATTTCCCGATGCTGACCAAAAAACTGCCATCGATCTGAACCGCAGTGGTGTGCCGCTGATTGAGATTGTCAGCGAGCCCGAGATTTCCTCCCCCGACGAAGCCTACGAATATCTCACGCGCTTAAAAGAAATCATTCTGTACACCGGCGTCAGCGACTGCAATATGGAAGAAGGTTCGCTTCGCTGCGATGCTAACGTGAGCGTGCGGCCGCGCGGGCAGAAAGAATTCGGCACGAAAACGGAAGTCAAGAACGTTAATTCGTTTCGCTTTATCCGCGAAGCGCTGGAATACGAGATCGAGCGGCAGATCGAAGTTATCGAAAGTGGCGGCAGAATCACGCAGGAAACCCGCCTCTACAACGCGCAGGAAGGCAAGACCTACGGCATGCGATCCAAAGAACAAGCACATGATTACCGCTATTTTCCCGAGCCTGATCTGCTGCCGTTAGTCGTCGACGAAAAGCGGCGCTCGGAAATTCGCAAGCTACTACCGGAATTGCCTGAAGCCCGTCGCAAACGTCTGGTCGCCGACTACGGCATCACGGAATACGATGCTGCCGTTCTCACCGCTTCGAAAGCTCTGGCAGACCAATTCGAAGTAGCGGCCAAAAGCGCCACCAATCCCAAGCGCGTGGCCAACCTGGTGCAGAGCGAGTTGGCTGGACGCCTGAAAGCTAAAGGCTTGAGCATCGAGCAATCGCCCATTTCCATGAAAGGAGTGGCTCAATCGGCGGACCTGGTGGAGAGCGGCGCGATTTCGAGCAAGATGCTCAAAGATCTGTATGACCTCAGTTTCGAGCGCAACAAAGATTTTTCGGTCGTGTACGAAGAAGAAGGGCGGCCACAGCAATCACGCGACACCTCCGCGCTGGAAAAAACAATCGACGAAGTCATCGCCTCGAATCCAAAGCAAGTGGAACAGTACCGCGCGGGCAAGAAGACCGTCGCCGTTTTTTTTGTCGGTCAGGTGATGAAGGCCTCCAAGGGCCAGGCGAATCCTCAGCTGGTGAATGAACTGGTGGCCAAGAAATTGGGGGGTTAAGGATTGGGCTCCCCCTGCCCAGATGTCGTCACGATTTTTTCGGATTCGGGATATATCCCTCTCCCTGTGATCTTGCAGAATCATTGGGTTAGGCGGAGAACACGAGCAAAATCTTTGGATCCAAAGGAGTTGCTGGTAAAATATAGAGGGCAAAAGGGTTAATGCCGCAATTTTGGGCTCTACGCGCTCGCGAGGTATATACCCCCTCTCCCTGTGATCTTTTGTAATCATCAGCTTAGCGGAAAGACATGGGAAAAATCTTTGGATCCAAAGGAGTTGCACGTAAAATCTAGAGAGAGTAGGAGTTAGTGGCCGATTTTGCGATTGTTTGAAGGCTGCGCCGGCAGGGAGGATTGCTAAATCTTTGAATTCATTGGCTTGGAGCTCATCGATACAAGATAAAATCTTGAAAGTAAAGGTACTTACATTCAAAATATTGAACGGCAAAGGGTTAGCTCTGGAGTTTGTGCGTTGAGAACAGCGGTACGGCGGGGATGAAGGAACTGCCACTACGATGACTTCTCGGAGCCCAGGATCAACTTACCTTCATCTGTTATGGCGCAAATCGGGAGGCGAAGTCAATGGAATTCTGCGGAATTATGCCTTTGACAAACCCACGGTGGTCTCTCTAAGATGGGTGGCCGGAGCATCAATCAATGGCCAAGACCAGAGCAATATGGACGATTCGACCACCGAAGGGCAAAGGCAAGCCAAAACGCGCCACTCTCAGCAAGCGATTGAAGGGCGCGAAGGGAGCAAGCCTCTGCTTGTTCCGAATCCTCGCTGAACCCAAAACAAAATAGCCTCACTGTGAGTTAGCTTTCTTTCTCGGTTTGGCTTTTGCTTCCTTCTCCGGTGGCTTCACCTTGAGCACGTCCGACATCACTTCCTTGAATGGGAGTGGAATGTGCGGGATCGGCTTGGCGTTTGTTACTCTCGCTGATTGGTGTTCCTTATTGTGGCTGACCATTGAATAGTGGGCCTCGAATTGATACTGCCTGAGATGGCGGCATCTGTCGAGGATATGGATGCACAACCATTAGCTTGTAGCCTCCAACATTTCCGTTAAGCTTAAGCAAACCCCTTTTGCTTCCGCTCGCCCCGAGCCCATCCATTGTTTGAAACTCATCGGCACGGTACAGAATGGCAGTTGCAAGATGGGTAGCGTCCGGAGTGAAAATCCTTTGTCCGCGTGCGGAGTGATACTCCCGAATTTGTGAGAGGCGATCTGTGACGCGAGGATCAGCGGAGATTTCAGTCACGTTCGAGCGGCGCATAAGCTTTGACCACATATTTTTCTGATCCAGATTGAGTTTCCCCCAGAAGATTTCGCCACGGGTGATTGCTGAGGTGAACAGAACCGCGTCTCCGGTTTCAACTTCATAAACAACATCTTGTATACCAGTGATGACATTTGCTGGCCAGAAGCGCTCATCGTTGAGCCAAGCCAACCAACAGGTCGTATCCCAATATATCTTCCGCTTAGGCTTCATTTCTGAGTTGATCCACAAATTCCACGGAACTCAGATCACCCGTGCTGCCAGCAAATGCTCCACGCAGTTCTGTCAGAGTTGGCAACGCGGAGTTGCGTTCGTGAATGTCAACATCTTCGGCCACTACACCATGTGGAAACTGAGACCATGCTTTGTAGCGGAGCCTTCCTTGGACGGTAACGAATTCGCCGATAGCTTCTTTGATCTTGGGGCGAAGATAGTTGCGGAAGCTCCCTATTATGCGCTTAGGACCGATCACTGGATATAAGAAGAAACGATTCTTGTTATGTAAATTAACCGCCTCCAACATTCCATTAATGGAACCTTCTGCGAATTCATCGGGCCCGAGAATAGCTTCGAGTTTTTGTTTGAATGCCTCGTCAATAGTGACTACGTTCTTACCGACTGCGATTTTAACCTTGGTAATTCGGTTGTTCTCTCGAACACCGATCTTTTGATATGCGAGGAGGCGATCTAGATCAGGTTCACGAATCAGAGTCCCGCGTTTTTTGATGGATTTCAATTCTGTGGCAAATGCGCCAACAACATCACGTGCAAAGCGGGCATATGCGTGAGCACCCTCTGGTGCCAATGGAACAGGCTCAAGTACAACCGTAGCTGGACTGGCGTGGCGAAGATCAACGACCTTGTAATCAAGGGTTGGTTCTTCTTTACCAGTGATTGCAAGCTCGTTTTCGCGCAGAGCTTTTTTTACTTCCGTCAGTTGCTGGATGAAATCATCGAGACGTACATCTTTGCGGTCTGTTGCGTCGCCAACAAGCTGGATTGTGATTCTCGCTGCCACGGCGGGCCCCCATGATACACTTCGATTAGGCCATCCGTGCCAGCGGATAGTTTGGCCGCGAGATTAGGATTGGACATAGAGCCCGCCTGCCAGAACGGGCTTTATGTTTTGGAACGAATCTTCTTTTCTTCTAATTTGTGCGTTGCGAGTCCCTTAGCATCAGCCGCTTTCCGCCAACTCCCTTGATTGCTAGCAGGGTTCTGTCCCCGTCTTTTTCTTTGCGAGAGTTGTAACGAAAATCGAACTCGCTCAAATACCGATGCAAATGCTGTTTCCCAACATGATGGTACACGCCGTTGATACCACGTTTTAGCGTCGCAAAGTAGCCCTCAATCGTGTTCGTCGTGATAACGACCCCATCCTCACGCCGGACGTATTCGCCAGCCGTATGGTTTACCTGACCGTGTTTGCGGCCCATCAGAGCACCAGCCAGCACAGTAGAGCGGTCTGTCATTACGTGGGCATCTTCCGCAACCATCTGCTGAACGATTGGCTTTAGATTCTCTGCGGTCACTCGCTCCACGTGCTGAGATTGAACGCGTCCGCCACGCTGCAGAACGGAAAATACAGAAGCCTTGTTCTTCAATGGTTGCGTCGCGTCTTGTTGCCTCTGTCTCGGCTTCACAGCCTGAGAAACATGCCGCCGAATTTTGCCGCCGATGTAGGCCTCATCAATTTCGATTACTCCGCCGAGTTTCGATGACAACGGCTCTTGGCTCATCGTGTAACGAATGCGATGCGCCATGAACCATGCACTCCTGTACGTAATCTTCAGCA
>QIAA01000149.1:0-18364 GCA_003224905.1 Acidobacteriota bacterium | reverse complement strand
CATTTCCCGAGCGGGATGTGACTGTCCTCGAAGATCGTGCCCACGGTGACGGTGAACTGCTCACGGCATCCGCCACACTTCCACACGCCTTTACGAACGTGCTTGTCCTTCTTGGAAGGTTTTGGCTCCAGCCGATAGGCATTATCCAGAACGCCACAGTGTGGGCAAATCGGGCCATCGGGCCAGCGCAGCTTCTCAAGAAACTCCCGCGCCTTGTCTTCATCGCTAAAGTGCTGAGCCAGAGCAACTAGATTGAGTTCGTTTTCCATGCGAACATATTACGAAAGTCGCGTGGGTTTGTCAAGTGCATAATTCCGGAATTCTGTTCACTCGCGACAGCACGCTTTGAGTTCTTGAGAAGTCTAACCGCAAAGGACGCAAAGGGGGCAAAGTTCGCAAAGAACCTCCATCCCAATCGCCTTAGAAGATCAGGCAAACGCCTTAGTGAAACTTACGTTGAGATTCGTGGCTTCGAGTCGGGTCCCACGTTTGCCAAAATCGGGCAAACATGGGGCACCCAAGTTAAACAGTATTTCGCATCAAGCCAGATGCGGCGAGACGTGAGGATGATTCAAATCTCGTCTGCTCCACGTTTGTAAGCTGCGAACGCCAAAATCCCGATCAAAACTTGACTTCCACCGGAAATCAGTGTCCCGCGCAGTCAAGACGGGCCACCGCATGGCAGCACGTGAGTGGCTGCGGCGGTTGCAAACAACGCGCCAGAAGCAACGATTGCGCTGCCGCCAACTGCTAGCGCCCTACGGCTCCGCCCGCGCGACCAGAGCAGCCAAAGCGCGGCCACAACGGTGATAGAACCGGTCACGGTCCACACCACGCCACACGCGAGTAGCAGAGCCGATTCAAATCTCCACTCTGCCGTGTAAGCCAATCCCACCACGACTGGCCGAAAAATAAACAGCAACATGAGCAGGGCCAAAACTATTCCGCCAATGCTGGCCTTTCGTGTGGTGACGGCGATATCCGCTATTAAAGCCTCCTCTGGCTCGACAAATGCAGCGTCGAAAATCGACGATCCTAGAACTCAAGCCTCAACGCAAACTGCCCGACACGGTTGCCGCCAGCGTCACCGATGCGGGAAGCGAGAACCTGTCCGAATGTGCCGTTGGGGCTCACATCACTAGACTCACTCAGATTGTTGCGCGGATCATCGAAGTTTATGTGGTTCGGGATATTTGTAAAGCTGCTCTCGAATTTCAACCTAAACCTCTCTGTGATCTGGAAATCCTTGGCGAGCCCCAGGGAGAGGTTAACTGTTCCTGGGCCAACCAGCGACCCCGGAGCGGCGTTGCCAAAGCGGCCAATGACGTTTGAGCAAGAAAGAATGACCGTGCCCGACTCGAAGTCTTGTCCTGGGACGCCGCCCGGGCAGGCGTATACGTTCGGATTCCACCACTGCGCGGCAGTATGGTGAAAGTCGTTGGGATTACCCGCAACGTCAGGGCGATTAAAGCCAAAGATGGAGTTCCCGGTAGTATCAGATTGCAGGAAAGGAGTATCGAAGGGGCCAGTCTGCACCAAGAGAATCGTGCTCAGCCGCCAACCTCCGACGATCCCGTTCAGCACACCATGAGCGTTGCCAAGGAGGGCCCGTCCTTTCCCGATCGGAAGCTCGTCCACCATGGTGGTGATCCAACGGTGCTTGCGGGTACCGCCAACGTTGCCGTAGTCCCCTCTCAGGTTGTATTGGTTCATCGCGTCGCCGGTAATTTCGCCGTCAAAGCCTGAGCGCGGCCACGACTCGGTGTCCGACAGGTTGCGCGCCCAAGTCCAGGTACTTTGGAAGGTGAGCCCGTGGGAGTACTTGTGGATCAATTCGGTCTGCATGGACTCATAGGTGCTGATGGCACCGGCGCAACGGCATCTCACCCTATTCCAGGCTGGAAACGGTATGGGATTGGGATTGGGGGTGATGGCAGAAGGAAGCGGCTGATTGAGATTCGGGCTCCAGGTGAGTTGATTCGCGCGGTTGGCAATATACGATACACGGAGCGCGGTGTTGCCATGGAGGACCCGTTCGACCGACAGGTTCCACTGGATGCTGTACGGGTCTTTTTTCTTCAACTGATTCGCGGTGAAGAATGATTGCGTACCAAAGCCGGTGTTAGTGGGGCTGGGACTCTGGACGTCGGGGAACCGGAAGAAATCCTGTTCGCCAAACCCAACATTTGCAAAATTACCCTGGAAGCCGTCGTGGATACCTGCAACCGAGAAAAATACGGCTCCCAAAGTCGTTACGTCGAAAATGCCGGCGCCGCCGCGAATCACCGTCTTGTTGTCCGCGAAGGGTCGATAGGCAAAACCGACACGAGGAGCGAAGTTGGTGTAAGTCTCACGCAATTGTTTCGGCCACCCGGCCTGTTTCGAGGTCAGGAAGGGAGTGCAGGGAAAACTCGGGTCCGGCCCGGCATAGCCAGGGATGTCGTTTACGTCATTGCAGGCGTTCACCGCCTTTGCCCATAGAGGCTGCGTTGCCGCCAGGGACCTTGGATCCGCGGAAATGATCACGCGCCCCGTGCCGGGAACACTGGGATCGAAGTTGGTGAGATTGATGGGATCGTACAAAGGCGGCATCCTCGAAATTCTGACTCCAAAGTCCAACGTCAGTTTCTGAGTGGCTCTGAACGTGTCTGCCGCATAACCGTAGTAGTGAGTGGTTGTTCCATCGATGTTCCTGGGTGGAGTATGGGTGACGTAGGTGTAGTAGGGCACTCCAAGCAGGAAGTCGGCAAAATTATTTCCTGTGTACTGGCCATTAAAGAAAAAGTCTCCGTAGTCGTCCGCGGCCGACGACCCGGAGTACCAGGCAGTGATCAAGTGGAGCCTTCGGGCATCGAAGCCAAACTTCATGGTGTGCTTGCCCTTGGTCCAAGTCAGGTTCTCATTGATCTGGAAGTTGTTATTGAGCTGGGGATCTGGCCGGGTGTGGACAATGGCGTCGATCCCGCCTCTCGGTTCGAAGACAAAGTCGGGGAATCCGCCGGGGGGGAAGTGGGGACCAAGGCTATTAAGACCGAGCTCCTCCATGAAGGCCGGTCCATCGAGAGGAAAGTTCCCGCCGAACTGCACGCGGCTGATTCCCCCGCGCAGCTCATTGATCAGGTTCGGTGTGATGGCATAGTTGTGCGCGATCACGATCTGATTGTCATGTTCGAAATCTGTTTCCGCAGGAAGGAGCAGACCTGAAGGGCTGACCGTCCTCCGATTCTTATAGGTCCAGCGTCCGAAAACATTCTGCTTGGTATTGATAGTGTGGTCGATGCGAATATCGAACTGATCGGAAAGGATTGGGTTGGGAACGTTTAGGGTATGGTTGAACAGCTCAAAATTGTTCGGCCCGCCCTGAATTGGCAGCGGATAAAACTGGAGAATCGCGGTGGCTCTGGGATCGATCTCACCCGTTGGGATAATATTGCCCGGATAGGGCGTTCCGTCCAGGTGGTGCAATTGGAGGCTGGCATCTGGGTTCGTGCTGTTACAGATCTGGTTTGCATTATAGCTATCGCAAAATGCGGAAAAATCTCCATCCCGCATATCCTGGCTGGGTACGGTTTCTTGGCGGACCGTTTGAGTGCGGTAGCGCATGCCTTCGTAGTCGCCAAAGAAGAAGGTGTGCTTCCCGAAAAGAGGGCCGCCGATGGAACCTCCGAAGGTATTCGCACTTTTGGCAGGCTTCTCCACCTGGGGCACAGTAAATCGGGTAGCATCCAGCGCCGCGTTCTGAAAATACTCAAATGCAGATCCATGGAATGTATTGGTGCCCGACTTGCTGGTAGTGGTAATGTCCGCTGCCCCGCCATACTCCACCCCGCCCCCAGCGCCTTGCACCTTCATTTCCGAAATGCTCTCTGCTGAGGGGAACATCTCCCTTTGGGGACCGGAAGAGCGGATACTGGATGTATTGATACCATCCATCGTATATTCGGCTTGATTGACGCCTGTTCCCTGGACGGATATGTTGCCGAACGTGTCACCAGTGACGCCGGGGAGAAAAGCCAAGAGGTTATATGGGCTTGTGCTGCCCGCCCCGCGGTAATTCGCAGGCAATCCCAGCACCTCTGTGCTGGTTACGCTGGCCGAAATGGTCTGCGACTCGGTGTTGATGAGTTCGGGGACGGCTTCGACCGTCACCTTCTCCGTTGTGGCCCCGACTATCAGTTTCAGATCCACGCGCACAGTCTGCCGCGCTGTTAGCCGAACATCATTAATCGTCAGTTCACTAAACCCCTGAGGCTTGGCATTAACTGTGTAGATACCCTCCTTCATATTCTCCGCCTGATAATTGCCAGCGCCATCGCTGTGCACTTCGCGTGAAGTGTTTTCGCCCTGGTTCGTGATCGTAATTGTCACATTAGGCACAACCGCGCCTGACGGGTCTGTGACCGCGCCGAGAATAGTTCCGAATGTGGTTTGTGCGATCGCCGGGACGGCGACGCAGATGGTTGTCAGAGCGATGCACAATGCAAAGACGAAGGGACGGGATCTCATGCGGGTCTCCTGATCTGACGAATTGCAGTAATCGCGAAGTTCGGTTGCAAGTTGGAAGGCAAGATATGCACGGCCAGTCCTGGCCTGCAAAATTGCGCGAAGCATATTTGAGAAATATATTGAGAGTCAAGACGAAAAACGCACGCATACCTATACCTTCGTATAGGCGTATCGCAGGATTGACGGGCGCTTCCGCGGTTGATCAGAGAGGACTATCAGATCTCATGCAGGTTCTTCGGTACTTGTTGTGGACGATGTTGCTGGCACAATGCGTCTGGGCCGCTGCTTCCGGACCCAAACAGCCAGCAGCTGCTCCACACCCCAACATTGTCCTGATCACCCTCGACACGACGCGCGCCGATCGCATGGGCTTCCTTGGCTCTGATCGGGGACTTACACCGAATCTGGATTCATTAGCGCGGCAGTCAAGAGTGTTCTCTCGCGCTTACTCCCAGATTCCGTTAACCACACCGTCGCATGCAACAATTCTCACTGGCACCTACCCGCAATTTCATCACGTGAATTACATGGGCGATCTGCTGGGCACTGCTCTCCCGTTCTTGCCTGACATTCTTCATCACAATGGATACAGAACCGGCGCGTTCGTTGGCGGGCTGGTGCTCGATCCCAAGAAACTGGCGCAGGGTTTCGAGCGAGGTTTTGACACCTACGACGCCGGATTTCATCGTCGTGGTATGGGTGGCGATCGTTATCAGAGTTTAGAGCGACGCGGTGGAGAAGCGGTGGCAAGGGCTCTCGCCTGGTTGAGTAAGCCATCTGCCAAGCCGTTTTTCCTGTGGGTTCATCTCTATGATCCGCATGATCCCTACGATCCTCCCGAACCGTTCAAATCGCGCTACCAGGCCCAACCCTACGACGGCGACGTCGCGTACACCGACTTCGTCGTAGGAAAACTGCTTGCCGCTTTGCGTGCGCGCGGGTTGTTTGACTCAACTCTCATCGCTGTGATGGCGGATCACGGTGAGGCCTTTGGAGAACATGGCGAGAAGCATCACGGCATTTTTCTATACGACGAGACCATCCACGTTCCGTTGCTGATCAAGACTCCGGGGCAGAAAACAAACGAAAAGATTGCCGCGAGGGTCGGGCTGGTGGATGTTGCGCCCACGATTTTGCAAGCCGTCCATCTGCCGGTTCCCGTTGCCATGCAGGGGCAGTCGCTGTTGCCTATCATGAACCCAGGCTCGGGAGACAAGAATTCGGCGCGCTCCGTCTATTCCGAAACCGGCTACGGCCACCTGTCTTTTGGCTGGAGCAAATTGCAATCCTGGCGGACTGGAAATTACCTCTACATCCAGGCGCCGGAACGCGAGTTGTATGACGAGTCGGTTGATTCCGCCGCGGCACACAACCGAGCTTCAGAGTCGAAGGCAGTCGCGGACACACTGGCAGCTCAGGTTGCAGATTTCTTCCGGAAAACAACAGGCGGAGCGAGTGCACGGGCAGTGCTAGATGCGGAACAGGCCGAGAGTCTGCACGCTTTGGGTTATATGACCTCGGACTCTGGCACATCCAATGAAAATGAAACCGGCGCTGACCCGAAACAAAGAATCGCGATCGCTAACCTTCTATATGACGCGCTGGTTGACATGGAAAGTGAGCGCTATGAAGAAGCCGCTCCGATTCTTGAACAGGTGCTGCAACAGGAGCCCAATACTCCCATCGCGTTCTTGCAACTTGGCCGTGCTTACATGTCGCTGAAGGAGTATCAGAAGGCGGTAATGCCGTTCATGACTCTGGTGAAAGAGAAACCGGATGACGCCTTCGCCCGCTACGAACTAGGTTGCGCGTTAGTTAAAACCGGGAATTGGGAAGAAGCGGCTCCGCATTTTGAAGCAGCTGTCTCTCAAATGCCGAGCTCGGCCATGATGCACTTCTATCTTGCCCTGGTATATGAACGAACTTCGCGCATGGATGACGCCATGAAAGAGTTCCAGAGCGCGCTGCACGTGAATCCCAACAATTTCCCCGCTAACCTTCTTCTGGGCCGCATGTTCGTGATCCAGCAAAAGCCGACGGAGGCGTTGCCGTACCTTCGCAAAGCCGCCGAACTTCGTCCCGACTCAATTGACGTTCACGGCTTCCTTGCCGACGCATTCACTCAGTTGGGAGAGCCGGAAAACGCACAGCGGGAGCTTACTGAAGCGGATCGACTTCGGTCGCAAGGCGCTTCACGGCTGGGTACGCCGACGGACGAAAGCAGGTAGGAGGCCCTCGTCCTTTGGGCTAAATCCCATAAAACCTGAGTTATGCCGCCTCCGCACGTGATAGCACCTTCGTAATCTCCTATTGTGGCTGGCTGCGTTCGATACTCACTTCGGCAAGATGAGCAGCCTCCCCCAACAACGAAATTACCCACCGAGGCCGACCCGGGTACGGCCTTCCGAGTTCACTCCTGCTGTGCTCCGTTTCCCGAATGGTGGATGCACTCCGGGAGAGCTGCAGATGTTCTCCCTGTCCGGCGGCTTGCTAGGTGTACCCAAGCCACTAAACCAAGGGGCACATGTCAAGTTAATGTTTCTGACGGAAACTGGCCCAGTGCTTGGCGAAGCAGAACTGTTACGGCCGATTTCCTGGACTGCGCAGCCCTTCCGATTCGTTAGCTTGCGCGAGGGCGACCAGCACAGACTTGAGGCGGCGATTCAGCCCACGGCTGGTGCTGCACGGCGGGTTTGCACAGTTGCCAGTACCCCGGACAGTGTGACGCAGTCAGAGAAGCCTGGGCTCGGCTTTTACCGTGAAGAAGAATGGATCAACAAGTACAGGGCAGCCAAGGTGAACAGGAAACCGTCGCGAAAACGTTTGGTGAGAATGTTTTTCGGAGTGGTCACGTTTGCGACGATTTTTCTGGGCGCCGTTTACTTCATCAGTTTCCACCTTGCGAGATAACCCAACAAAGATGCCGTCTTTTACGAAGGCACGGCGCTGGCAGCGATACCAGATGGATGCACCAGTGCAGGTCGTGCTGTGGGATGGGATGTCCCGCGTGCGAGTGCCCGGGCGCGTGGCCGAAATCAGCGCCGGCGGCATGGGGCTGTATGCCGGAATTCACCTGCAGCAGAATGAGCCTTTGGAGATCGAATTCCTGGCGCCCGCGAAAGCCAGAGTCACGGGAATCGTTCGCAGCTGCTCCGGTTGTTTTCTCGGATTGGAATTTGTTACTCCTCTCCCAGTTCAAGATGATTCCAGGCAGGCTCGGAACCTGACGGTCGTGGGACGCATGGAACCGGGGGTGCCACGACGGCAGACCAACGAGCGTTCGAGCAGCGCAGCAATCGCTCCCCAAAAAACTGTCCCGCCCGCGGTTGCACTTTTCCGGCGAACCCACTCTGAATGTCTGCGTCAAAAGGAGCAGCAGATGCAGCGCTTGCGCGATGAGATTGAGGCTCTACGCCGTGCAGCTGGGTTGCTGGAATCTGGGAACCCACAAGCAGGTACCACATCGCAGGTCTCAAGAAGGCAGGACAAGAAGGGCTGGATTTGAAGAGGCAGTCGTACTTAGATCAACTCTTCACTACAACTTCAGCCTTTGCAGCAGGCTAGAGGCTCGTTGCGGCAGACGCTGTAGCCACGCGCCGTCAGGCGAATTACGCCACGCATCTTTTCCTCGACATACCCCTGATTACGCCAGTCAGCGACGATCTGCCGGGCAACGGATGAATCCAGGGTTTGCTTGGTAAGCGTGACGAACTGGCGTGGATCTTGTTCGTACTTTCCACTAAGCGTGACCAGCAGCTTTCCCCGAATTAATTCCCAATCCATGGTTGGAATGGTATTCCTTCTCGCGGTGAAAAGAATGGCCTGTAAGTGCCAGTTTCAGTAATCCGCGGGTAACCAAATATCGCGCCCGCTATTGTCCTGTTGGCGAGGTTACTATTGGACCCTGGTTCCTGAGGTAACCTACCGTCGCTCGGTCAGCGTAGGTTTTCAGCGGCCAATCCGTGGATATAAACTTGTCAGCCCAGGAGGAACCTGGCCCATCATCACCATTCTCAAGGTTCCTAAGGCCGGCGGAATCCCCACCACCAAAGCCAATGTCGTGCGCTGGCTCAAGCAGGAGGGGGATGCGGTAAAGCTGGGCGAGCCTGTCGTTGAACTCGAGACGGAGAAGGTGAGCTACGAACTGGAATCGCCTGCGGAAGGTGTGCTGCTGAAAATTTTGAAGCGAGAAAACTCAGAAGTGCCGGTCGGCGAAGCCCTATGCCAGATCGGCCCGGCGGGAACGGCCGCGCCAGTGTAAAGAGGAGCGAGCAATGCGCAAAAAAGAAGATCTCGGGAAAGACCGGTTGATCTGGATATACACGCAGATGGTTCGAATCCGCGAATTCGAGGAACGCGTCAAGCGTACGTTTCTCGAACATCCCGGCGCCATGCGCGGGCATACGCATTTGGGCGATGGTGCGGAAGCCAGCATCGTCGGCGCTCTCGCCACGCGCAATGAGACCGACTTTGTCATGCCCAGCTACCGCTGCCACGGTTACCCGATCGTACTGGGTACGCCTCCACGCAACATGATGGCGGAGTTATACGGACGCAAGGATGGGCTCTGCAAAGGCTTCGGCGGCTCCATGCATTTGGCCGATCCAGCCCGCTACTTTCCCGGGACATCGGGCATCATTGCCGCCGCAATCGCGCATGCCACAGGCGCGGCTCTCACCGCGCAGGTCAAGAACACCGGCCAAGTCGTGTACTGCTTCTTCGGCGACGGAGCCGCGAAACAGGGAGGTTTTTTCGAATCCGTGAACATGGCCGCCTGCTGGAAGCTGCCTATCGTTTACGTTCTCGAAAATAACGAGTACCAGGCCTACACGCATATCAGTCTGGAAGATGCGAACTGCATGGCCGGCGATCCGTTATCGAAAAAGGCCGCCGCTTTCAGCATACCGGGTGTGACGGTCGACGGCACTGATCCGCTCAAAGTCTACGAGGTTGTGGGCGAGGCAGTGGACCGCGCCAGATCAGGGCAAGGCCCCAGTCTTATCGAATCCAGGTTTTATCGCTTGAGCGCGCATGGGAATGCGATTACGGTGCCGCCGGCACCCACACAGTTCCCGGAGCACGAAGCCATTGGTGTGTACGGCAATAAGGCGGAATTTCAGGCCGCGAAAGCTAATGATCCCATCCAGCGCTTCCGCTCCGAACTGATCAAGAACGGTGTGCTCTCCGAGGCCGAGGCCAGCCGCATCGAGCAGGCCGCCCGCTCCGAGATGGACGAGGCTGTGCAATTTGCGCTCGCCAGCCCGCTTCCGTCTCCCGAAGAAGCTACGAACTACGTCTATGCATAGGAGATCTTATGCCGCGCGAAATGATGTATGGCGAAGCAATGGCTACAGCGATCATGGAAGAAATGAAACGCGATCCCAACGTCATCTTCTATGGCCAGAACATGGCGATGACCGAGCGTGACCCCATGCTGAAGGCGTTCGGCCGCAACCGCGTTCGGATCGCTCCCATCTCAGAGACTGCCGAGATCGGAATTGCCATCGGCGCAGCTATGACCGGGCTGCGCCCCATTGTCGAGCTCTGGATGAGCGAGTTCATGCTGGTCGCGATGGACCAAGTAATTAATGAGGCCCCGCGGCTTCGCTATATGTCAGGCGGCCAGGTGAAAGTTCCAATCGTGCTGAAAGCCGGATATGGTTTTGCCGCGGGCTGGGCTGGCCAGCACTCCAACTGCATTTACCACACCATGATGGGCATCCCCGGACTTAAGGTAGTTCTGCCCTCCACTCCGGCTGATGCAAAGGGCCTGATGGCAGCCGCCATTCGCGACGACAATCCGGTTGTCTATCTACATCCCTACATGCTGATGATCGACTCCGGCGAAGTACCGGAAGGAGAGTTTGTCGTGCCGATCGGAATTGCCGACGTGAAGCGGCAGGGAACTGACATCACCATCGTAGCAACGGGCTGGATGGTGAAGAAGTCCCTGGCCGCAGCCGAGCAGCTTGCAGCAGAAGGAATCAGCGCCGAGGTGGTTGACCCACGCAGTCTGGCGCCGCTCGACGTGGAGACCATTGTGAACTCAGTAAAGAAGACCGGACGGCTGGTGCTGGTAGACCAGGCGCCCCGCCACTCTTCCGCGGCGGCCATCATTGCCGCCGAGGTGGCGGAGCACGGATTCGAGCACCTGCGCGCTCCCATCAAGATGGTCACAGCGCTGGACACTTCCATTCCGTACAGCGAGCCTCTGGAAAATTACGTTCTACCCAACGAAGAAAAAATTGTTCAGGCAGCCAAATCCGTCCTGATGAGGCAAGTCGTCGCCGCCTAGCAGCCTCAAGGTGCGCGCTTTCAGTGTGTAAGTGAAACCGTATGTTCCGTGAGAGGCAAAATGCAGCGCCTGTTTCCAGCCCTGCAGGGGTGGAAGATAAACGAGTCCCTCCGCACGGACGACAGAGAAGCCTCCCACGCACGCACTCGAGGCCTACGCAAGCCAAGGCTCTCGTGTCCATGGAATATTACCGCCGTGTAGTAGAATGAACTCAGGATGATGCGCCCGCAGAATCCCAATTCGCATCTGCCCGCGTGCTGGCTGCACTCTCTCGTCTGCCCGCGACGCTTCCGGGCCGTCCTGCCATCGCGAGTCCGTCCCAGCCTCTTCGGCAGCGACTAACTTCTGATCCTCCATTCCTGACCGGCCGCCTTAGCGAACGCTAATGCGCACAGTTTCGCCAACAACGAACGACCAACGACTGAATCCCGGAGGATCCATGACAACCGACACCATGACCAAAACCCTGGCAGGCCCACGAATCAAGACTGCTCTGCCCGGTCCCAACGCCAAGCGCGTTCTGGCAGGAGACGAAAAATATCTTTCGCCGTCCTACACCCGTTCCTATCCACTGGTCGTGAAAAGCGGCCGCGGCATTGTGATTACGGACGTCGATGGAAACGAGTTCTTCGATTTTTCCGCGGGCATTGCCGTAACTTCAACTGGCCACTGCCATCCTCACGTAGTCACCGCCATGCAAAAACAAGCAGCCGAGCTAATCCACATGTCGGGAACCGATTTTTACTACGAGAGCATGGTGACTCTCGCCGAGCGCCTCTCGAAGATCGCGCCTATGCCCGGCCCGCACCGGATTTACTACGGCAACTCGGGGACAGAGGCCGTGGAAGCCGCCATCAAACTCTCGCGCTACCACACTAAGCGGCAGAACATCATCGCCTTCTTCGGCGCGTTCCATGGACGCACCATGGGCTCCGTCTCGCTCACTGCCTCCAAGCCGCAGCAGAAACGCCGCTTCGCCCCGCTGATGCCCGGCGTCACGCACGTCCGCTATCCCGATGTCTACCGCGGCTGTGAAGGCGGCGCTCAGGACGCCGACGCCTTCGCCCTCGGTTGCGCTCGCTTCATCGAAGACAAGCTCTTCGCCACCACGCTTCCGCCTGAAGAAGTCGCCGCCATTTTCGTCGAGCCGATCCAGGGCGAAGGCGGCTATGTGGTCGCGCCCACCGTGTTCATGCAAGAACTCAGGCGCATCTGCGATCGTCACGGCATTCTGCTGGTCGTCGACGAAGTCCAGAGCGGCGCAGCTCGTACCGGCAAATGGTGGGCCGTCGAGCACACCGGCGTCGAGCCCGATATCGTTTGCATCGCCAAGGGCATCGCTTCCGGAATGCCGCTCGGCATCATTCTCACGCGCGCCGAAATCATGGACTGGGTTCCCGGCTCGCACGCCTCCACTTTTGGCGGCAACCCGGTTTGCATCGCGGCGGCTTTGGCGACCCTTGACGTGATCGAAAGAGAAGGTCTGCTGCAGAATGCCACCGAAGTCGGCAACCACATGCTGAAACGGATGGCGGACTGGCCAAAGAAGCACGCCCTCGTCGGTGACGTTCGCGGCCGCGGTTTGATGATTGGCGTAGAGATCGTCAAAGACAAACGCACCAAACAGTACGCCGGTGCCGAGCGCGACCGCATCGTCGAACTCGCGTTCCAGCGCGGAGTGCTGTTATTGGGTTGTGGTCCCAGCACAGTGCGAATCGCGCCGCCGCTGATTGTTACAAGAGACGAAGCCGACGTTGCCATCGATGTACTGGATGAGTGCATCGCAATTGCAGGCGGCCACTCAGGCAAGTCCTCAACCGGCAAACCGCAAGGCGCGTAGAAAACTTTGGCCCCCAATCTTCGCGGACTCTGCGAGCTGAAGATCAATCGCAGAGTTCGCGGAGGTTCAGCAAAAACCAGCACGTCAATATTTCTATCTTGGCAAATCCATTCCTGCGGGATTATCGTACTTCCCACTAGACATAACTTCTCTTGACAGGAGATTCCATGAGAACCACAACCCGGCTCTTTTGCGTCACCCTTATCGCGTTGTCCTTCGTCAGCACCGCATTCGCACAACAGCCAACCCTTTACAAGCGCCTCGGCGGATACGACGCCCTCGCCGCCGTCACCGACGACTTCATCGGCCGCCTGGCCACTGACCCCCAAATTGGTCGATTCTTCAAAGGCTCCAGCGCAGATTCCCTGAAGCGCATCCGCCAGCATGTCGTCGACTTCCTCTGCAACGCCACCGGCGGCCCCTGTTTCTATATCGGTCGTGACATGAAAACTGTCCATACCGGCCTGAACATCACCGAAGACGACTGGAACGCGAGCGTCAAGCACCTGGTCGCCACACTGGACAAATTCAAAGTGCCGGAAAGAGAGAAGAATGAAGTCCTGGCCGCGATTTCCGGCCTGAAGGGCGATATCGCAGGACGATAACTCTATTCGGTTCTTTGCATCCTTTGGCCGGCTAGCCCACCATTCCGTTCTTGACTTTCTGCGCCATCAAATCTGATGTTGCCCCACCCTTCGCGGTTTCGGAGGATGGGATTTCCACTCTAAACCTCACGCCACCGCTCGTACCTTCAGCTCCGCTCGTGGTTGTTGTCCGTTCACCAGTACCGGGCCGCGCTCCACATACGCATGGTACCGAAAGCTGCTCCAGCGCCACTGTTCCGGTTCGAGCACCAGTCCTCGCTACACCGGATTGCGATGCAGATTCGCTTCCGTTCGCTCCACGCAACAAGGTCACAAAAGCGGCATGGACGCGATAAGCTGCAAGCTATTGACATCACGGAAAAGTATGGTAAGGCTGCCAATCGAATATTAATGACGACAATCAGTTCAGAGCATAGAACAAACAAATGAGGTAAGCTCTAATGTGCCCCAGCAGGGGCTGGTTGGGGGGGTGATAAATTTGGCAGAAGTTCGATTGCAAGAGGGCGAGTCGTTGGAGAACGCTCTGCGTCGGTTCAAGCGCAAGGTTCAGACGGAAGATATCATTAAGGAAGTGAAGCGTCACTCCTACTATCTGAAACCAGGCGAGAAGCGCCGGGTGAAGCAAGCTTTGGCGCGAAAGCGTGCACGAAAGAAAATTCGCAGAGAGTCAGATTAGGGTTTCAACAATTCGGGCGCTGGGACTGCCCAACAATGATGCCGGCTTAGTTCTTCTGTTCAGGTGGGGTAGTCCATTTTTGCTCTGTTGATTTTCTGCTGCCAGCACCAGAGTTTTTGAGGTTGCCCCACCTTCGCGGTGTTCGAAGGGTGTTCCGCTTTCCATCTCACGCCACCCTATCTGTGCGAATAAGTGCGTGATCTCCAGCGCCGCCACGAAATGTGGCCCCGGAAATCCCCGGAATACACACCCAGTCCGGTCCTAAGCGGGAGTGCCGACGCATAGTACGACCGTACTATAACCAGCCGGCCCCGGCAGTTGCTGATCGATCGAGCCTCGCTCTTATCCAATCAACATCTCCCCAACCGAACATGAGGGCCTGCCCCGCTCCTGCGCTTTTTGCAAGCGGGTTTTCGTGTGCTTAACGACACTTCGCCCTTTAATGCTCGAAGTCGCCGGCAGAACGGAGTATTGTATGAGGGTCTCTTTCCGCATCCTTGCAGTGGTTCCTAGTGTCGGTTGATCGCGAGATCAGGACAGCGGTGTTCGCTGTTACAAAAAGCCATTAATCGTGAAGTCTCCTTCTAATCGCCTAACCGACACTGCGTCATCGAGACGAGATGCCAATGGCAATGCCGACTCAGAACGATAGCCACCGGCGAGGCCTTGACATAATCGGCCAGACCTTCTCCCATTACCGCGTCATCGAGGAGTTGGGCGGCGGTGGGATGGGTGTGGTCTATAAAGCCGAAGACACGGAACTTGGCCGCTTTGTCGCGCTGAAGTTTCTCCCTGAGCTGGTGGCCCGTAATCCGCGAGCTCTGCAGCGCTTCCGGCGTGAGGCACGTGCCGCTTCCGCTCTCAATCATCCCAACATCTGCACGATTTATGAGATCGGCGAGGCCCATGGAAGACGATTCATTGCCATGGAGTACCTGGAGGGCATGACGCTGAAGCAGCGGATTTCGGCGCGTCCGCTCGACACCGAGACATTGCTCGGGCTGGGCGTCGAAATTGCCGAAGCTTTAGAGGCTGCCCATAGCCACGGCATTATCCATCGCGATATCAAGCCCGCAAACATTTTCGTCACAACCCGTGGCCACGCCAAAATTCTCGACTTTGGATTGGCGAAGCTGACACTGAAGGACAAGTCGTCAAGCAACAGTGGCGAAGACAATACCGAGAGCATAGGGACTGATGAAGCGCAGGACTTGACCACTCCAGGTTCTGCCATGGGCACAATCGTCTACATGTCGCCCGAACAGGCATTAGGACAGGAACTCGATTCCCGTACCGATCTGTTCTCTTTTGGCGCGGTTCTTTACGAGATGGCGACCGGGTCGCTGCCTTTTCGCGGAGACACTTCGGCGGCAGTTTTCGACTCCATCCTCCACGGTTCTCCTGACTTGCCGGCACGGTTCAACCCTGAGCTACCCGCGGGGTTGCAATCCATCGTTTATAAGGCGCTTGAAAAAGACCGCGAGCTTCGCTACCAGCACGCTTCAGACATTCGCGCGGATCTCCTGTGGCTCAAGCGGGAGACAGAATCGGTGCAGACTGCCGCAGCTGGTGCTGGCTCTAGCCCGCAGGGGCCACGATCCGCATCCGTTCCTCCGTTTGCGGCATTGCGATCATCGGCTGCGGTGAGCGCGGCCAAGCTTTCTAAACCTGGCCGGAAAAAGCTCTGGAAGATCTTGCTGCCTACAGCGCTGGGGATTGCAGCTCTGCTCGTCGCAATCTTCCTCGTAAGACTGCTGATTCACAAACCGCCCGCCGAACGTGAACTGAAGCAGCAGCAGCTCACGGCCAACTCCCGTGAGAACGCCGTAGCCAACGGCGCCATTTCGCCGGACGGTAAGTACTTGGCCTACTGGGATGTAAAAGGAATCCACCTCCGCCTGATCGCCACCGGCGAGGACCGCACCATTCCCCAACCGGAAGCGCTGGCGGCCACCGGAGCGGAATGGCGGATTGGGCCTTGGTTTCCGGACGGCACGCGTTTTCTTGCAGACGCCAGCCTCGATCAGCACACCAGCATTTGGGTGGTCTCTGCCTTTGGAGGATCGCCGCGCAAGATTCGTGACGACGGTAGTGCATGGTCGATTTCGCCGAATGACTCCAGCATCGTTTTTACAACCAATCTCGGCAGTTTGGGTGACCGTGAAGTGTGGCTCATGGGCTCCAATGGTGAGCAGCCTAAGCAGCTCTTCAGCGCGGATGACGGCAGTGCACTCTCAGCAGTGAAATGGTCGCCTGATGGCCAACGCCTGGCCTACCTAAAACTTCGTCTCATCCAATCTCCGCAGGTAGAGGATAAGGTTGAAGTCACAATCGAGACTTCCGATCTGAACGGCCGGGAGCGCATTCCTGTTTACTCGTCTCCCACCGTGCATGATTTCTACTGGTTGCCGCCCAGCCGAATCATCTTCTCCCGGTCGGATACCGAACCTAACGGAAAAAGCGATAACCTTTGGGAAATTCCTGTTGACGTGAGGACCGGTCGCCCCGCAGGTCAGCCCCATCGATTCACCAATTGGGTTGCATTTCATATCGACGACATTACCGCGACGGCGGATGGAAAACGGCTGGCCTTTCACAGATGGTCGGCTCAGAGCGGCGTCTATGTAGGTCGACTCGAAAAGGGAAACACTAGCATCACGCCCCCTCGCCGGATTACGTTCGCTGAGGCTGATGAATGGCCAGTTGCCTGGACCAACGACAATAAGGCCGTCATATTCCTATCCGACCGCAATGGCCATTGGGGCGTTCTCAAGCAGCCGCTCGATCAGGACTCAGCTGAAGTCATTGTTGCCGGAGCCAAAGGTGCAGAAGCAGATTCTCCCCGCGTCAGCCCCGACGGTGCATGGTTGTTGTACCAGGAGACGGCTGAAAAAACTGACCGCCTGTGGCCCCTGGGCCGTATGATACGCGTCCCTTTAAGTGGCGGCCCGCCCGAGTTCGTGTTTTCGGCTCGCTTCTATAACAGCCACCGCTGCTCCCGGGCAGAGGCAAACTTGTGCGTTTTTGCTGAACAGACTCCCGACGGGAAGGTGCTCGTGTTCAGTGTTCTCGATCCCATCAAAGGGCGAGGCCGTGAGCTCGCGAAATTTGCAACCGATCCCTTAGGCTACTACCACTGGGATCTGTCCCCTGACGGCACGCGCATTGCGATTCTCAAAGCCGGAGACAATCAGATACACCTGCTCTCCCTCAGCAAAGTAGTCCTCCGCGATCTTCTTATAAAAGGTTGGACCGGTTTCAACTCTCTGGACTGGTCCCCGGATGGCAAGGGTTTTTTCATCGGCAATCTTTCAGGCGGCAGCGCCAGTTTGCTTTACGTCGATCAGGCGGCTGGCGTGCATCCCTTATGGCATCAGAAGTCCACGACCGGCACTTGGGCCGTGCCTTCTCCCGATGGCCGCAACCTGGCCATTCTCGGCCAGGAATTCAATGCCAACATCTGGACGCTGGAGAATTTTTAGTACGGTCAAGGTTATCCCTCGTGACGAGCCTTCACGAAAAGCCCCGCCCTAGCAAAAAGCGCAAGAGGTGATTGGATAAGAGCGAAGGCTCCAACTGAATCCCGAGTTAGTCTTTTGGTTGAGAGACCAAGACGCTGGGGAAAGAAGGAGCCTCAGATGATGATTATAGGATGTGATTTTCATCCCAGCTGGCAGCAAGTGTGTTGGCTGGATACGGAGACCGGAGAAACTGGGGAGCAGAAGCTGGTGCAGGCCTCGGGGGATGCCGAACGGTTCTATCGGCAGGTACCGGCACCGGCGCTGATCGGGATGGAGGCGACCGGCAACTGCCATTGGCTGGTGGACCTGCTGGCTGGGCTGGGCCACGAGTTGTGGGTAGGGGATGCGGCGCAGATCCGAGCCAGCTGTGTGCGGCAGCAGAAGACGGACAAGCGGGACGCGGCGCACATTCTGAAGCTGCTGGTGGAAGGACGGTTTCCGCGGATCTGGATGCCGTCTTCGGAGGTGCGGGATCGGCGGCAACTGCTGCTGCATCGTCACAAACTGGTGATCATACGGGCGCGGGTGAAGAACGAGTTGCAACACCTGTGCCTCAATCAGGGAGTGCAGAAGAAGCACAAGCTCTGGAGCCGAGCCGGACAGCAGATGCTGCGTGAGCTGCCGCTGAAGCCCTGGGCTGGCCGTCGGAGAGAGGACTTGCTTCGGCTGATGGCCATGCTGGACCAGCAGATCGAGCCGCTGGACCAGGCTGTCAAAACCGAAGCTCAGCGAGACAAAATGGCGCTGCTTCTGCAAACCCAACCCGGAGTGGGTCCGATCACGGCGCTGGCCTATGTGCTGACCATGGGCGAGGTGAGCCGTTTCCCGCGCGGCAAGCAGGTGGCCAGCTACCTGGGTCTGATTCCGCGCGAGCACTCTTCGGGCGGACGGCAGAAGTTAGGAGCGATCACCAAACAAGGC
>QIAA01000148.1:567-27086 GCA_003224905.1 Acidobacteriota bacterium | reverse complement strand
CACACCGTAGGCCTCATCATCCGGTTCTTGTTCATCGGCTCGCGCCTTTGATCCACGCTTCTTTCAGACCCCATCTCGCGACGACGCCCTTGCGCTTCTCTAGCCCTTCACCTCCACCAGGCTGGGCAGGGGACTTTCACCCCCTAGCTGTCGAACATGTTCGGCACACAACAAAAACGCCCAGCATTGAAGCCGGGCGTCTATCAGAACCTGCGTTCTAACTACTGAATTGACCAGGTCGGAATGGTTGTTGCCGTGTACGAATCGCCGGGAATCGTGATCGTATTCGGTAGCGTTCCACCTGTCGTCACACCCTCCTGCACGGCGCCTGCAAATGTAAATCCGACCCCTGTCGAACTACCGATCAACACTGCGCACGAACTCGTGCAGCTGGTTGTGATCGCCAGATAATATTTCCCTTGCTTGACTGTCGCGGATGCCGTCCAACTCACCGTTTTCCATCCGGTCGACGGCGCAAAGCTCGTACCAGCCGTGCTCCCGATATGCGCCACCAGCGTCCCGGATGTGTTGTACAACCCAATGTCGTAATTGTTTGCTGTGTTGTCCGCGGTCTGGACGTTGTAAGTAACCTGGGTAGTGGTCAGCGGTGTCGCATTGCTGAAAAGCACTCCATATAATTTGGCCACATTCGCGCTGGTCAGAAACGAGACCGTGCCGGTCGCAGTAGGCTGCGTAAACCAGGGAACCTGGCTCGCCGTCTTGACTCCGGAATCAACCGTGTTTCCGTTGGCATCGTAACTCGCAAAATCTCCATTTATGGTTGAACCGGTCGAGAGCTGAAAAGCTACTCCGTTGCCTTGCACATTGGCGGCAAGAGTGGGCGTGATTTGCGCACAATTGCTGACCGTCGCATTTCCATCAACTGCCTGCAGCACTCTATTCGTGCAGGTTTGAGACTTCGCCAGATTGCTTCCCGGATCCGGAGCTTCGAGGTTAACGAACACCTGATACGTTCCCGCGCTGGCATTTGTGCTCATCACGCGGCCGATCACCTGTGCTCCAATCGGTCGTGGCGTTCCCGAATCATGACAATCAGCAGCGTTGCTCGTGCTGGCGACGACGTAATCTCCCCCAGTCGTACCACCGTCAAAGCTGCATTGCGCATAGCCGCGATAAGTGACGATTGCATTCCCGCTTGTGCCACTCCCGCCACTTACAATTCCAATGATTCCGTCTGTGTCAGCAGTTGTTGCTTTGAGCGCGCACGGAGAACTGGCCGTGTTGTATTTCGCCAGGAAATTCAGGCTAGTGCCGGTCGTGCCGTCGTTGCACGGCTCGAATGTCAGCGCTCCGGAATTGGTGATGTCAAAGGACGTGCCCGCGTAATAGGTTTTGGGGCGCAGCGTCGCGGATCCAACATTAAAGGAATTGTCACCGAATGGTTTGAATGTTGATCCCGTATCCACAGCCCAACGTACGGTGCTGCCAATCAGGAAAGCAATCCCTCGCTGACTTCCGGTGCCTGCATTTTCGCTGGCAATTGCGAAGTAGCCATCGGGGTTGTCCCACTTAAAGCCGATACGTTCGTAATTGGAAGCATCCGTCCTGGTGCCGTACATCCGGAAAATCTGTGGATTCGTGCCGTTGTACTCTTCCAGCGTGTTCGCGTCTGCATTGAAGACGTTCAGTAGGCCAAGCTGCACCGCCTGCCCGTTATTACTAATCACCTTGGGACAATGACAAGCTAGATCAAACCAGAAGATCCCGTAATTTGGGACTCCTGACGGCTGTGTCGTTTCTGCCAACTGAATGACATCCGCAGTGCTGCAGTTCGCATCACCGTTGGCTTGAACGCCGATTGCGAAGCTGCCACTGCATTGCGCTGGGGCTTGCGCCAAGGCGGTTGCGGTGGTCGCATTGCCTGCAAAATTTCCGTTCACGTCAAGCTTGGCAACTTCCACTACTGCTCCCGCGTTCTCGGAAACTTCCAGCTCCCCGTTCGGCCCAAAGCCGATCATCGACTGCCCGGAGGGTGCGGGACTCAGGGATCCGAAGTTTCCTGTCAGATTCCACGGTCCCGCACCTGTAGAAACAAATGAACTCGCCTGCACCGCACCGCTTACGGTGAGCACCCCATCCATCTGAACATTTGTTTTGAATTCTTTGAGATTGGCCGTTAAGCGCTCGAGCCAGTTGGTTCCGTCCCCAGCATTGCCGATGTAACTGGATAGTGATACCGGCGCGCCGAAGCTGATTCCGACACTGGAAGGACCTGCATTGCTCTGGTCGTATCCAATAAAGGCGTCAGTCGCGTCATTTGTAGGACGGTTATTTGCAGTGGCAATAGTTTTCTGAAAGTTAGAATCAGAAAGCGTGATGATGTGCCCGGGGGCGGTTCCCACGGTCGTAAAATTCAGCCGCCCTTTCATATTCAGTGTGCCGCCCGCATCGAGTGCCGGCTTCACTGCCATCAGGAACGACCCTTGTTGAAAGAAGTCGGATGGCGCCATAGTCGAGTAACAACTTGCCCACAGCGGTGTCCAACCGGAGACTGCATCGCAGTTAGTCGTGACCACTGCCGGCCCAGTCGTCCCTTGCACCGCAACCACATTGCTGCTGAGTGACTGCATCCAGGCCCGCGCTCCGCTCAGAGGACTGCTCGAATCCGCGTCTGCACTCAGTACAAGATTGCCCGGCCAGAACTGCAGCAGTGGGAAGTAAGTCGGAGTCGCCACCGTGTAGGACTGAAGCGCTGCTTGCGTATCGGTGAACGTGCAAACGCCATTGGCACACGCCGATGATCGTGAGACATTTATTGCGACAGCGTAATTTCCCGATCCATACGGCGCCTGCTCCAAACCGCTGCCGGGAAAAGTGACCCGAAGCAAGTCGAAACTGCTTGCCCCCGCGATATCAGCTGTCTTTACAGTTATGTTTCCTGACCCGTTGGTAAGCGCTCTTCCAGCGTAGAGCAGGTTCGAAGGGCCAAATGTCGAGTGCCGAGCCACTATGTAGTAGCGGTAATCTGTAGTTCCTGTGTTGGCAAACTGAGGAACTGCTCCCTTTGGCGCTTCACCGCCTTCTATCTTTACCTTCGACCCTTGCGCGATTACTCCAGCTTGTCCGATTTGTCCGGCAGGATTCGCGCAAGAGCCTACCTCCTGATATACATTCTCGAGTTCAAAGTCGCCGAATCCTCCACGCCTGGTGCCCGCGCGCACTCCATACTGAGCAAAACCTTGAATCACGCTGTCCGAAATACGCAGGGTGTTGCCGCTCTGCCAATCCACCCCGTTCCCGGTACACTGCATTGAAATGTTCAGGTGTTTCAGCCATCCCACTGCCGGGAAGGTGCTGAAGGGCCCAGGCGCATACACAACGGGATTGCACACGGTTGCATCGCAGCGAACTCCGTAGTCCGACCCGGATCCAGCAGCGCTGGTATCTAATCCGTCCAAAAGAAATGCCTGGTCGTCATCAACCTGGACGTAGCTGCTGAAAGTTCCATTGTTCAGGGCGACACGCGTCGAAACATTCATAATCCTGGTCTTCTGCGCGTTCACTTCTATAAATGGACTCTGTCCATTCTGAATGGTCGGACGCCCGCGTGGACTGATCAGCGTGATGTCTGAAAACAGCGTGGAGATGGATGGATCACCCACAAAGATGCAGGTGTCATTCATCCAGCACTCAACGATCGATCCGGAAAAATCAACAGTGATGTTGCCTGCCCGGATGGAAACTCGTGCAAATGCCTTGAATTCACCCGGTGGCACAATCACCTTGCCCGATTGAGCCGTACCTGTCGGGTTTGTCGGCGCAAACCTCGCCGCGATCAGCGCTTCCTGCAGTCCTCCCGAAGCGCTACCGATCGTATATCCGGATGAGTGCGCGTTTGCCGTGGTGAACTGGAGCGTGCCACCCTGGCTGTTCCCGCTGCAGGAGCCGCCAGTCACTAGCACGGCCTCTGAAGTGCCCGTGCCCGAAATGTACACGTAATAGCGCGGCTCGGCGCCGGTTACGCCTGGAGGGCATGCTGCCAGATTCACGGTCTTCGCTCCAGGCGTGCTCAGGTCTGCGGACGGCGACTGCGACCAGTTGAAGTCTGGCGCATATTTCACCGCCTGCATTCCGGCACTGACACCTCCGCCCGGCTTGGGCTTGTATTTCCCACTGGAAGCTTCGTACGTGATGACTTGGTTATCGGCCGGCGCGGTTGTATCCACCGGCACATTTTGAATCGAGACCGCGTTGCTGCTCGTGCCGCAGGGAGCCCACGTTGAATCGCCATGCAGGCAGACGCCATTGTTTGCGCTCCCTGAGCCCAATTCATTGCCAGGAACCACGCCTCCGAAGAGATCCGCTTTGCCACCCAATCCGAGATCCACGTAATGCTTGTTAGACGCCTGGTTTGCGGTGACAGGATCTGCCGGTAAAGTGAGCGGTCCGGTCATTGTGTCACCCGACTTACTCACAAACACTCCGCCACCCGAACCTGTGACCGCCGAATCCACATACGACTTGTTGGCTGCGTCGCCCGCGTGCACCGGGGTGGGAAAAACCGGAGAAACGGCAAACTGCTTGGTCCCGCTGATGGTTTCAGCACCAGAAACGTGCACGACCGCCGAATCATCGGCTTTGCTGGCAAGCGCGGCGTCGACATACTGCTTTGTGACGGGAGGATTTGCCGAGCCTGCGGATCCCAGGATCGTCCGCACCGCAGCAACAGTCGTGGGGGAGGTTGTTGGAACTGACCAAAACTCGGTTTTAACCGTTCGATCATCCAGTTGGTATACGACGGTGTACACAGTATTTGCTGGCGTTGCGGAGGCTGTCGGTACGAGCGCGACGGACAGCGCGCCCGCCGCACCCAAGGTCGCGCTCTTTGTGCCTGCTGCCACGGCTTGTCCGCTCGCCGTGGTAAAGGCCGGCCAGGAGATCAGCAATGTTCCCGCAGCGGGGGTGCCATCTGCCCGATACACTGTGTCGCTCACGGTTGTAGTGGGAGGTGTTTGCGCCGACAGAAACCCCGCCACAGCGCAGAGCAGCAATAAAAAAAGCCGCCATGCTCGGCGGCTACCGTACAGCATTTTTTCTGTCCTCCTCGCCTCAACTGGAAACCGAGAACTGCGAACTAAAGACTGCTCTCTTAATCCCCCGATACTAAAAACTCGATCTGACCAAAATCGGCGAAACTACCTTTGCTACTTAGGTGTACTCCGGCCGCGCGCGAGTATTCGACCATCCTCCAACTCTGCGCGTTGTTTCAAGAATTTTTCGACACTACGGACGTACACGTCCGCGAAGTCCACAACTGGCCGTTTCGCTTCGATCAGGTTCATTGCATCCTCAAGCGTCCAACTCAACGAACACAACAGCGCTAGAGCCATCATGGGCGCCCGGTGCACCCCTGCTGCGCAATGAATGAAAAGCTTGGTTCCATCCTGATCCAAGGCTTCAAGCGCAAAATCCACGCCCTGCTGAAAAACTTGCGGTGGCTTTGGTTGAAAATCGTCGTCCACTGCATTCCAGAAAACCACGATCCCATGTGGCTCCGCGAGCTTGGTGTCGTCGAATTCGATCTGCATATCGATGATGTGTGTCACGCCTGCACGCGCCACCAAAGCCATGTTTTCTGCGTTCCAGATGCCGCCGCCGACCGCGATGCGGCCGGTCACCCATGTCATGTCCATGATTGCCTGTCGGGCGGCTCGCTTGGCCTTAGACTTGACTTGCGAATGTCAGGCCTCAATACCACGGTCTGGCCGTCGAAACTTGCCGCGTCCAATTCCATTCTAAGACAGTGGTGTTGAGCGCATCAGCTTTCTCTGGACAATTCAGGTAACGGCAGTGTGACGCAGCGAAATCTCTGATCCTGCAAAAAAAGGGCGCACCGACGATGCGCCCCTCGCGGATGTTTACTATCTAAAATCAGCATACCAAATTCGTTCTGGCGACTGGGCCACGCGCCTAAAAATCTATTTACCTCCGTCAGAACAACTTGCGAAAGGCTGATCGCTTTCTTGCTCTTGACACACGTCTCGATTACGCGTTTGAGTGTCCGGGAAACGGAGCAACAAGCCGCAGTCCAGGAACATTTCCGTGAGTCGGTCCAGAACCCGGGCGAGTCTTCGTGCAATTGTGCGACGTCCACAGCCCAGGAGTTCCCCAGCCTCATCCTGGGTATGGTCCTCCCCCACAACTTTCAGTACCAGCTTTCTTTCAAAGTCGTCCAAGTGTTCGAGACGCCTCTCAACGTCTCGCACAAAGATCACCGCATCTTCAAACGTCGCGACCCGGTAGAGAGTTGCCATCGTCCGGAAAAGTTCGCGGCCAAGCAGCGACGGCAAACGTCCTGCCTCGATTGAGATTCGATAATATCTGCGTAGTATCCGGACCGTGCGGTCGCGATACAGCCACAGGTCCGGATCGGAAGGCGCAAATTCGCGTGTCGGTCGTTTTGACAATCTCTTCTGACCGCGAGTTGTTGTACCAGGCCTGCTTGCATGTTCTTCCAAAGAGGCGAGCAAGCGCTCCCCCGATGTTGACTCTGCGCCAAGTTCTTCATTCCGCGTGTGCTCGGCCAAACTGGTCACTTTGAGAACCAAGGGTAGGAATGGGCGATGCCGTCATCCACGCCCTCCGGTCTGCAGAGTGCGCGCTTTCCCTTGCGCCTTGAGATCGAATCGTTGCTCTCCCGGAAGCCGAGGTTTTGTTGCCTTCCGCCTGTGCGCGGGCAAATTCGTCGCCGCGGCCCTACAGGGGGCGCAATAGACGTCCTGTGTTCCGTAAAGGCGCAGCCACAGCCCGCCGCACCTTTCGCAATATTTGAGTTCCAAGTGGATGAGTTCGGGGTCGTTTTCAATGTTCATGATTGCCTCCATTGCAATGAATTCTTGTTTTGTGCCAATAAAAAAGCCCTGTGCCGATTTCTCGGTCACAGGGCTCGTTTCTCTTACGATGACCTGTTTAAGTTATTTAGTTCTTAACGACTTCTGCTGACACCCCTGCCGGGGGAGGGCAGGAAACTAGATGGTAGGCTGGCGGAAGTAGCCCTCCTCGTACCCGGACTTCAGCACGCGGCCATTCTGTACAACCACGCTGAGCTTTCCACTGAAGTGGATCTCGCACAACAGACGTTCCATCGAGGCCGACAACAACTCGGCTGAACGTACCTTGCGCCGAAACTCTACAAAGTGTGCTGCCCCATTATCGAATTGTGTATTAGTCAACATAACTTCGATTTAAACTCCCCCTATGAAGAAAACCAAAACTTATCATGTCTTGCATCGTATAGCTGTAAGTTTTGCGAAGTCAAGAAAATTTATTTCTTTAAGATATTTAATGGTCGTCTAGCAATATCTTTGCGCTATATAGGTGCTATACTTACGCCCATGAACTTCAAGGTGCTGCAGGATAGACTGCGCGATTCGCTCTGGAAACGCATTGATACTGGAGAACTAACCGGCCTTCAACTGGCCAAAGCCGCCGGTTTCAAGCAGGCCCATATCTCAAATTTTCTCAATCGCAAGCGGGGCCTAAGTATCGAGGCCATGGACAGGGTCATGAGCGTGCAACGCCTCTCCGTACTCGATCTTTTTGACCCGAAGGACGTGAGTAAGCGAGCCGGCATTCCTTCCGCCGCCAATGATCAGTTCCAGGAAGTCCCACTCGTAGACGAAGCCACTGCGATCAACACCTCCGTCATCATGCGCATGAAAGTAAAGGACATTTTCAAATTCAAGAAGGACTTTCTCCATCAACTCCGCCCCGCAATTGAAGGCGCGCGAAACAATTTGGAACGTTTTGTGGTGCTAAGAATCAATCCCCGCGATGGTGCGAGTATGCATCCACGGATCCAGACTGGTGCTATGGTTCTTATCGATCGGCATTACAACTCTTTAAAGCCTTATCGCAGAGGCAAATTCAATATCTACGCAGTCGCGCACAAGGGCCGATGCATCGTCAGGTATGTAGAACTTGCGCGCAATCATCTCATCCTTCGTCCGCACAACCAGGATTGCGCCGTCGAAATCATGCCTCTCCCAAAAAACAAGCACGCCTTTGACCACATTGTTGGAAGGGTGTGCTATGTGGGAATCGAAACTTGATCAGGTTGTAAACACCCGCCGATTATCCCATCGACCCTGTTCCTTTTCTGAATTGCTTAAAGCTATTTCCATGCTGTTGACGGGACACTGAAAACAACCGGTTTTGCTTTTTCTGAACTCAATGGGCAGAATCTGTCAATATGAAAGCGTTTGCATGTTTAGGAAAGCGAACTCACTACCATTACAGAAGTAATGCGGAAAAGACGGCGAGATGAGCAGCAACTCGCCACCAGAAAACTGAGCCTCTGAATTACAACCTTGGTCAACCGTAAGAAGATTCGGATTATCGGCGCGGGCCTCGCCGGCTCGGAAGCCGCATGGCAATGCGCGCGGCGTGGGATCCGTTGCGAGCTCTACGAAATGCGCCCAGTCCGCTCGACGCCGGCTCACCAGACATCGCACTTTGCCGAACTTGTCTGCTCAAATTCCCTGAAATCTGACACTGAGAACACCGCCCCCTGGTTGTTGAAAGAAGAATTGCGCCGCGCAGGCTCCCTCTTGCTGCGCATCGCGCGCGAATGCGCCGTTGCGGCCGGGCACGCACTTGCCGTGGACCGGACCGCATTCGCCAGTGCTGCCACCCAGGCAATCTCCAGCGAGCCGCTCATCAGTATCCGCCGCGAGGAAGTGACGCATCTAGACCAAGATCAGGTCACGATCATCGCTACCGGCCCATTAACCTCTGATGCCCTCTCCCAGGAGATTGCAAGACTAACCGGAACTACCCATCTCTACTTCTACGATTCCATCAGTCCCATCGTCGACGCTGATTCCATCGACATGTCCAAGGTCTACCTGGCGGCACGCTACGACAAGGGATCGGCCGATTACATCAACTGCCCAATGTCCACGGAGCAATACGACGCCTTTTACAAGGCTTTAATCGGTGCACAATCTTCCGAGGAACGCGATTGGGAAAACCTCAACTATTTCGAATCTTGCCTGCCGATCGAGGAAATTGCCCGCCGGGGCCGCGATACTTTGCGCTTTGGTCCGATGAAGCCTGTAGGATTGACAGACCCGCGCACTGGAAAGCAGGCCTACGCCGTAGTTCAGTTGCGCCAGGAAAATCAGCGGGCGAACTCCTATAACATCGTCGGCTTTCAAAACCATCTAAGATTCGGCGAACAAGGCCGTGTGTTGAGACTCATTCCCGGCCTGGAGAACGCGCGCTTTCTCCGCTACGGACAGATTCACCGCAACACCTACATCAACGCACCCGCGCTGCTGAGTGAGACGCTGCAAATGCGCCAACACGTCAACGTGCTCTTCGCTGGCCAAATCTGTGGCGTTGAAGGTTACGTCGAATCCATTGCGACTGGTCTGATGGCAGGAATTCATGCAGCTGCCCTCGCCTGCGGAGAGCAACCGCTCGCTCCTCCCCGCGCGACCGCCTTCGGCTCGCTGGTTCACTACGTCACTCACGCAGACGCGAAGAATTTTCAGCCCGCCAACATCACCTTTGATCTGCTGGCTCCGCTGGAAAAGCCGGTTCGAAATCGCCAGCAGCGCCATCGCCTGCAATGTGAGCGCGCTCTGCACGAATTCGATCACTGGATCGAGACACTCAGCTCCGCCACAGCTGCGCAATAGTTCTAACCTTTGTCGCCAGGGACGTCTTCGTTCCAACTCCAAACAAATCCGTGCAACAAAGTGTCATCTGAATACGTATCTCTAACGGGAGCGGTGCGGCTCACGTCCTGCAGGCTCCCCCGTCAAATCAGCAATGGTCCTACGCGATCTCATCGGCGACGTATTCCGCACCCTCTGGGCCCACAAGCTGCGTACGTTCCTCACTATGTTCGGAATCGCCTGGGGCATCGTTTCGATCGTGCTAATGGTTGCGGCCGGCGAAGGCCTTCGCAAGGGCCAGGAAATCCAGGCCCGAAATCTTGGCAAAGACATCCTGATTGTCTTTCACGGCCGAACCAGCCTTCAGGCAGGCGGAACACGAGCTGGGCGACTGATCCGCTGGGACGATGCCGACGTTACCGCGGTCCAGGAGGGCGCTCCCGACTGCCAGTATGCCCTTCCCGAGCTGGAGCAGGATACAGTTCGCGCTCACAGTAATTACAACAACGCCGCCTTCACGGTCACTGGCTCACATCCGCCCTTCGCATATATCCGCAGCCTCGATGTGGGCCAGGGTCGTTACTACGATTGGAATGACATGCACGAGTCTCGCCGCGTGGCCTTCCTTGGATCCGAAGCGGCCAAGCAGCTCTTCCCTGGCCGCAACCCGGTGGGCGAGACGCTTTACCTAAATGATTTCCCCTACATGGTGATCGGCGTCATGGCCGAGAAGAAGCAGGATTCCAGTTACGACGGCTGGGACGTGCGAAAAGTCTTTATCCCGTTCTCCGCTATGCGCCGCGACTTTCCTGACAAACCGCCCGGCACCGCCCACACATTTGATCAGCTTTTAGTGACCCCGAAATCGGTTGAGCAGCACGAAGCATGCAAGCGCGAACTCCGTACCGCGCTCGCCAAAATGCACAGCTACGATCCAAATGACAAAGAGGCCTGTCCCATCTGGGACACGGTCCAAGAGGCCAAGGCCTTTGAGCAGATGACGAATGGCATGAAATATTTCCTGGGAGCCGTAGGAATTGTCACACTTTTTCTCGGCGGCTTGGGAGTAATGAACGTCATGATGGTGGCTGTGCGGGAGCGCACGCGGGAAATCGGTGTTCGCAAGGCCCTGGGCGCGCCTGCCTATACCATCCTCAGGCAGTTTTTCCTTGAGGCAGTATTGATCGCTTTCGTCAGTGGCGGAATCGGAATGGGGATTGCCTACGGGCTCTGCTCGCTGGTGAATCTGCTACCCATGCCTGACTTCTTTGCGGGCTTGCTGCCGACTTGGTCGTCAGGTTTGGTCGCCTGCGCTTTGCTCGGGACCATCGCCGTACTCGCCGCTTTGTACCCAGCCCGGCGCGCAGCATCCATAGATCCCATCGAAGCTCTACGTTACGAAGCGGGAGGCTAGTAAGAGCTGCGCAAGAACGGCAGTACACGGACGCACCATGCTTACCGAAATCATTCGCGAATCCTGGACTGCGCTGAAGCGCAACTACACTCGCAGCTTACTCACGATGCTCGGCATCGTGTGGGGCATCGCGACCGTCACTTTGCTGATCGCCTACGGCAGTAGCTTCCGGCAGATTTTGGTCAATGGTTTCGATGCCTTCGGTAAGAGTGTTGTGATCTGTTGGCCGCAGCAGACGAGCGAACAACCCGGCGGCCAGCGCGCCGGCAAAAAAGTCGTTCTGGAACAAGCTGACGTGGACATTGTGAAGGAAACGGCTCCCCTCGTGAAGCACGTATGCCTGGAAACCGTACGCCGGCCTGGAATTGCCTATGCAAATCGCATGGTCGGCACGGCTGCCATCAGGGGTGTGTGTCCGGAATATGGCGAAATGCGCAACGAGGTACCTGCCGAGGGTCGCTGGATCAATTCCGCAGACCAAGTCGAGCGCCGGCGGGTAGCTTTCCTCGGCGGGCGCGTTCGCGAGCAGTTATTCAGCGGCCGTCCAGCCATCGGCGAAACGGTCGTGATCGGTGGTGTTCGCTTCGAAGTGATCGGTGTAATGGCGCGCAAGATTCAGATGAGCAACTATTTCTCCAGTGACGATGAGTCCGTGTGGATCCCCTACAGCGCCGCTGGTGATCTCTGGAACACAAGGTATGCCGCCGTGATGGTGTTCGCGCCTATTGCCCCACAGTTTGAAAAGAAAGCCATGGACCAGGTGCTCGCCGCCATCGCCACTCGCCAACAATTCTCGCCCACCGACAAGAAAGCCATCCTCATGTTCGGACGCGATGAATTCCGCCCAATCATTGACGGCCTGACGATCGGGTTACAGGTGCTCCTCACCTTCGTAGGCACCCTGACACTGGGAATCGGCGGAGTCGGTGTGATGAACATCATGTTGGTTTCCGTCGATGAGCGCATTCGTGAGATCGGCCTGCGTCGCGCGCTGGGAGCGAAAAAGTGGCATATCAAGTTGCAGTTCCTGGCTGAAACCCTGCTGATCATGCTTCTGGGCGGCGCTATCGGCGTGCTTCTTTCCTATCTGATCGCTGCCGCCGTCGGCACTCTGCCGTTGATGGGGCCGCTGTTCGAGGATGATTCAGGAAAAGCGGACATTCATTTGAAGATTTCTATGTTAACCGTGATCCTTTCTACGTTGGTGCTGATGATCGTGGGCGTTGCCAGCGGATTAGTGCCTGCCTTGCGTGCATCGAAGCTGGACCCTGTGGAAGCATTAAGATATGAATAGCTTTTAGCTAATTTATGCGAAAGAACTCCTCAACCCGCGTCAAATCTGTGGTTCTCCGATAATTCGGCAGGCTTTCGAAGAATACTCGCCCATACGCCTTCTTCAGAATGCGGTTGTCCAGCAACACAAGCAGTCCGCGATCCCGCAGTGAACGAATCAACCTCCCAAAGCCTTGCTTGAGCGTAATGACCGCCGCAGGCACCTGATATTGAAAGAAAGCGTTTCCGCCATCAGCATCTATTGCCTTTACCCGAGCCGCCACCACCGGATCGCTCGGTACCGCGAAGGGTAGCCGGTCAATGATCACGCAACTCAGCTGTTCGCCCTGCACATCCACCCCCTGCCAGAAAGACGAGGTCGCGAATAGCACCGCATTCGGAGTCAGCCGGAATTCTTCCAGCAGCGCAGTCTTCGGTGCATCTCCCTGCAGCAGCAGCGGAAAGTCAATTTCGCCCAAAAGCCGGTGGTGAACTTCCTTCATCTGTACATAACTCGTAAACAAAACGAAAGCGCGCCCCCGAGTGATTTCGAGCAGACGTCGGATTCGCTCTGCCGCTTTGCCTGCAAAGTACGGCGTGCGAGGATCGGGCAAGTCCGGGGGGACATACAGGAGTGCTTGATTTTCATAGTCAAAATGCGAAGAAAGGACCAATTCGCGCGCGTGCTCGAGGCCGAGCCTTCTCCGCATGTACTCAAAGCCGCCGGCCACGGCCAGCGTCGCAGAAGTCAGCACCGCGCATTCCAGCTTGTCGAAGACACAACTTTTGAGAATCGGCGCGACATCAATTGGGGTGGCTTGCAGGAACACATTTTGCCTCTCCCGCCCACCTCGTCGCTCAATCCAGAACACAGTGTTCCGTTGTTCTCCTTCCATCAAGAACCCGAGTTGCACTTGCAACTCTTGCGCGCGCCGAATGAAGTTGGAAACCTCTTCCGGCTTCGACGGCAAATTCTCCAACTCGGAAATAAGGCCTCCAAGCGACTGCTGTAGACCCAGGAACTCGTCTCCGTTTTCTTCCAAAAAATCGCGGCGATTCTCAAATGCGAATCGCCCTTCCACTTGGGGCAAGACCGCAAAGAAAAATCTTGCCCGATCGCGCAGTCTGTTCACCGCACCGGAAAGTGAACCAGACAGCAACTGATTACGTTGCAGCGAACTTTCGACATCCCGGCAAAGCTGTTCGATCCGCCCACTGCTGACAGAAATTCCGAAATAGCTGCTAGCTATATCTTCAAGATCGTGCGCCTCGTCAAAGATCACAGTTCCGGCATCAGGCAGAATGCCGGCGTCCGGAGCGTACTCACTCTGTTGCTTGATAGCCAGATCAGCAAAAAAGAGGTGGTGATTGACAATAATGATGTCACTCTCCATCGCCCGGCGATGCATTTCCGTGATAAAGCATCGTTCCCAGGAGCTGCACTTCTGACCCACGCAGGCCTCAGCACGCGCATCGAGCTTGTGCCATAAAGCACTGATCTCGGGTAATGAAGTTAACTCTGACCTGTCGCCCGTACTCGTGGTCTTCTCCCATGCCGCAATCGCGCGATAGTGCTCAATCTCCTCCAGTCCGCTGAGCACCGGCTGATCCGTCAGATCGTAAAGCTTCTTGCGGCATAGATAGTTATTGCGCCCTTTCATGTAACAGACGCTCAACTTGCCCTCGCCATCAGCGAACAGCGCCTTTTCGAGAAACGGAATGTCCTTGTAAAAAAGCTGTTCCTGCAGATTCTTGGTCCCTGTGGAAATGATCACCCGCTTGCCGGATCGGATCACTGGCACCAGATACGCCAGCGTCTTGCCCGTTCCCGTGCCGGCTTCAATAATCAAATGCCTTTTTTCTTGCAGCGCCTGCTCAATGGCTTCAGCCATCTGCAGTTGTCCGCGCCGAAATTCGTAGCCAGGATGCGTTCGCGACAGCACTCCCCCTGGTCCGAAGAACTGATATAGAGAGCCTTGCTGTCTCCTGCCGCTCGACCCAGCGACAGAGGCGGGCTGATAGCTCGAAGCCACGGAGTCTCTATAATAACCGTGCCGTTCGCATCCACAGAAAAGGATGAGCATTAGTTCAGTTTTTGTCGTTGTCGTCCTGCATGCCTTTGGACCACAGCAATTTCCGCCAGCTCCAACCCACAGTTGCCATCGTTGGCCGCCCGAACGTTGGCAAGTCCACTCTCTTTAATCGGATCGTAGGCAAGCGCCGCGCAATCGTAGGCAACGAGCCGGGCATCACCCGCGACCGGATCTATGGCGAGGCCGAATGGCGCGGCCGGCATTTTCGCCTGGTCGACACGGGCGGCATTATCCCCAATGACAAAGAAATGATGCCTGCGGAAGTTTTCCGCCAGGCCAGAGTCGCCGTTGAAGAAGCAAAGGCCGCAATCATGGTCATCGACGGACGCACAGAAATCGCAGGCCCAGACCTCGAACTCTCGCGTCTGCTGATCAGGACTGGCAAGCCCCTGTTCTTGGCCGTTAACAAAATCGACAGTGAGAAACAGGAACTACTGGCTGAGGAGTTTCGCCGATTAGGCATTCCGGAGCTCTATCCGATATCTGCTGAACACGGTCGCGGCGTCGACGAGCTGCTGGATTCCGTGCTGCATGTACTTCCGGAAACTGAAGAGCAAATCAGCTCCACGATTGCCGAAGATGTCCTTCCCTCATTGCCGGAGACCAAAGTCGCTATCATCGGCCATCCCAACGTTGGCAAGTCCACGCTTCTCAACCGGCTCACCGGAAAAGACCGCTCGATCGTCTCCCCTGTTCCCGGCACTACTCGTGACGCGGTCGACGAGATCGTTGAGCATGATGGCGGCCGCTTCCGCTTCATCGACACTGCAGGCATCCGCCGCAAGGGCAAAACCGCCCTGATGGCGGAGAAACTCTCTGTGGTCATGGCCCGCAAACATCTGGAGGCTGCCGATATCGCCCTCCTCGTAATTGATGCCACCGAAGGCGTCAGCCAACTCGATGCTGCCATCGCAGGCTACGCCCACGAAAGCGGGCGCTCACTCATTGTTCTCGTCAACAAATGGGACCTTTGGAGCAGTGGGAAAAACACTCCCGGGCAAGAATCGTTAGGCGTATCCGCGCGCCGCCGCCAATTCCCGCAAGACCGTTCGGGCTACGAGCAGCGCCTGCGGTACGCCCTAAAATTTTTGAACTACGCACCAGTGCTCTTTATTTCGGCAAGCACTGGCAAAGGTGTCGAAAAGATCTTTCCAGTGCTTGAGCGGGTCGCTGCCGAGCGCCGCAAACGCATCTCCACCGCCGAGATGAACCGCTTCCTCAAGCAGATAGATTTCCAGCGCGCCTCAGTCCCCGTGCGCCAGCGCGTGAAGATTTACTACATGACACAAGCTGCGGTTGCGCCACCCACCTTCATCTTGTTTACCGACCGCAAAGTGAAGCTTCACTTCTCTTATCAAAGATTTCTCGAAAACCAAATTCGTCGAGCCTTCGGTTTCGTGGGCACGCCAATCTGGATCAAGAACCGGGCACGAGACTAGCGTCCGTACCCTTTACAACTCCCGATTTCCAAGCAATCCCAACCGCTCCACTCCCGCATGCCGTGCGATGTCAATCACGTCCGCTACATATTGAAAGTCGACCGCGTCATCACCACGCACGAAAGCAACCTTCTCCGCTCGCGTAGCGAACACGCGCTGCAACTGATCTGAAAGGCGGTCCCAACTGACATCCTGCTGATTGATTTTCAATCCCGGTGCCTGCTCCGGGTCGCGTGCCGCCACAATCTGAACCACGATTGTCCTTTCCGGCTGTGCCTGTGTTGCTGAAGCCGGTGCTGGTTGCGGAATCTGTGCTTTCAACATCTTATCCTTCGACATCGAAACTAACACCATGAAAACAATAATCAGCACCAGCAACACATCAATGAGTGGAGTTACGTTGATTTCTGGATTGGACGGACCACCGCCTGCCATCGAGAACGCCATGTCGTTGCTCCTCTCGGGCACGCGTGTCTAATAGTGATTGGACACCTTCACCCCGTGCGCGGTTCCCTGCAAACGCGGCGGCCAACAACTCCTGTGAGAGACTCTCCGTAAGTCTTGGCCTAGTTTGCGTCGTTCTTTTTTGCGCTTTTTGCGGTTCCGGGGTTACGCAATCAAGGTGCCACTACGCGGTACAATCTAATCGGGTGTGCGGCCCCTTTTCCACGAGGATTCATGTACGAGGTCACAGTCGAAGATTCTTTTGCTGCCGGTCATTACCTCCGCAACTATCGCGGCAAGTGCGAAAATCCGCATGGCCATAATTACAAAGTGCGGGTTACCTTGGCAGGCGAGCAACTCGACAAAGCCGGCCTCTTGATCGACTTCAAGGATTTGCGTGAGGTCATGAAGCACGTGATCGACCGGCTCGATCATCGAATGATCAATGACTTGGAACCCTTTACCGTCCTGAATCCTTCAGCGGAGAACCTCGCAAAATATTTCTTCGACGAAGCCAACAGCCGCCTGCGCTCGTCAACAAACGGTAGAGTCGGGGTGAAGATGGTCACGATTTTCGAGACGGATACAACAACGGCGACTTACTCGGAAATTTGATTCGCAAGCACTGTTTTGATGATTCAATGCTCCAATGACTCAATGAACCCGTTCGGCTGAGACTCCCATGCAGATCACGGAAATCTACAAATCGATCCAGGGAGAATCCACCTACGCCGGTGTGCCCTGTGTTTTCGTGCGCCTCACCGGATGCAATCTTCGCTGCACGTGGTGTGACAGCGAATACGCTTTCTATGGCGGACGCAGGATGACCCCGCAAGAAGTCTTCGATCAGGTCGAGCAACTCAGTCCTACTGGCGGCCTGGTAGAAGTAACAGGAGGCGAGCCGATGCTCCAGGAGCGGGAGCTAATCTCTCTCATGCAGCGCCTTCTAGATGAGAACTACACAGTATTGTTGGAAACTAGTGGCGAGCGTCCGCTCGGACGGGTTCCCCACGACGTTATAAAGATCGTGGATGTGAAGTGTCCGAACTCGGGTGAGCCTGACACCTTTCACGTCGAGAACCTGGAAACATTGACTTCACGTGACGAGGTGAAATTCGTCCTCAGCGACCGCACTGACTATGAATTCGCGCGCGATTTCGTCCTGCGGCATGACTTGGCCCAGCGTGTGAGCGCAGTCCTCTTCTCGCCCGCATTCGAAAAAGAGGCAAGCGGGCCGCGAGACAGCTCGCACTGCTTACTTGACCCCCAGGAGCTTGCGCAGTGGATGCTTGCCGACAACGTTCCCGCGCGGCTCTCGCTGCAACTCCACAAATTTATTTGGGACCCAGCACTGAAAAGTGTTTAGTAATCCATAGCTCTTCAATGCGGCACCCTCAACGGCGCAAGCATAAGTCGCATCTAAGATGAAGAAGAACATGCAAAAAGCTGTTGTCCTGCTCAGCGGCGGAATGGATTCCTGTGTTTGTGGGGCCCTTGCGGTTCGGGATCACCACTCTGCGGCGCTGCACGTCAGCTATGGGCAACGCACCGAAGAACGGGAAAAACGGGCATTCTTAGAGATTTGCGACCATCTGGCCATCCGCGAGCGTTTGATGGTTAGGAATGAAGCCTTGCGCACAATCGGCGGATCAGCGTTAACGGACAAGAATATTTCGGTGCCCGAGTCGCACGAAATTGGCCGGGACATACCGGTGACGTATGTGCCTTTCCGCAACGCACATTTCCTATCGGTTGCCGTGAGCTGGGCAGAGGTGCTGGGTGCGAAGAAAATCTACATCGGAGCCGTCGAGCAGGATAGCTCCGGTTACCCAGATTGCCGTCCGGCCTACTACGGCGCATTCAATGAAGTAGTGAAAGCAGGCACAAAGGCGGGCAACATCGAGATCGTTACCCCGCTCATCCACATGCGCAAGGCTGAGATTGTCAGGCTCGGCCTTGAACTGAATGCCCCTTTCGATTTAACGTGGTCTTGTTACAGCCGCGAAGATATTGCCTGCGGCGTCTGTGACAGCTGTGTCTTGCGTACACGCGCCTTTCATGAGGCAGGAGCCGCAGATCCAATTCCTTACGTTCAGGTGGCGTCAACAGTGTAGAGGATTGTATGAGTTTCTGCGCGGTCCCAAGTCAGGGTTCACTTGCAGTCGGCATTTGGAATCGGTTCTTTGGGAGGCAAACATGAAACGACATTTTACTGAGCTCTTGGTGCTGGCAATCGCGGCAGTGCTGTGTGTGCCTCCGGTATTCGCGCAAGTTATGGGTACCGTAAAAGGCGTTTGCCGGGATATGAATGGCAATCCAATCGCGGGTGCTACCGTCGAGTGGCAGAATACCGAGAACGGCCGCAAGTACGCGCTCAAAACCAACAAAAAAGGCGAGTACTTCTCGCTCGGCATCGAGCCCGGCAAATATAAAGTCACGCTGTCGCAGGATGGTAAACAACTAGACTCCGTTAACAACTTTCCGGTCCAAACCGACGAAGCTACTCTGGATTTCGATCTGAAGAAATCCCAGGCCGAGGCTGCCAAGCAACAAGGCGTAAATCCGGAACAACTCAAGCAGATGCAAGAGCAGCAGGCGAAGGCTGCTAAGGAAAAAGACGTGGTCAAGGGTTTGAATGAAAAGCTGGCAGCTGCCAACACATCTATGCAGGCCGGCGATTTCGATTCCGCGGTCAACGCCCTGAATGAAGCTACCCAGATGGACGCAACCAGAGACCTGCTTTGGGCAAGGCTGGGCGATGCCTATTTGGGGTCGGCCGGCAAGCAGACTGACGCTGCTGAAAAGACCCGACACTACGGCGAAGCCGTTACGGATTATCAGAAGGCGATCGACCTTAAACAGAAGGCCATGGAAAGTGCGCCAGCAAAGCCCGATGATCCGAAACTTCTTGCCGCCTACTACAACAACCTGGGACAGGCTCAAGCCCGAACCGGCAAAACAGAGGACGCAATTAAGTCATATGACAAAGCTGCTCAGCTGAATCCTACGGGAGCCGCACAGTACTATTACAACGAAGGTGCTGTTCTTACCAATAGCGGTAAGAATGATGAAGCCATCGCCGCATTCGATAAATCCATTGCCGCTGATCCCAACAAAGCGGATGCGTATTATCAAAAGGGAGTTAACCTGATAGCTAAGGCTACTACCGATAAGACAGGCAAAGTAGTTCCCGCACCAGGAACAGAGGAAGCTCTTAACAAGTATCTGGAACTGCAGCCGACCGGCCCCTATGCCGAAGGCGCTAAGAGCATGCTTCAGTACATCGGCAGCAGCATCGAAACCAGCTTCGGAAAGAAGAAGACTACCAAGAAATAGTCCATCAGTTGACATCCTCTCTAGCGGCCGCTCACACGCGGGCCGCTTTTCGTCCTCCCAGTTCACGTGTTACGAACGTGCATGCACTTGGCGTTCTTTCTTGGAGCCGTAACTCCTTTTCGCTACAGTGACTGAGAGGATTGAGCGCACAGTTGATGCACACTGCCTCGAGCCCTCCCCCAATGCGCAACAGGCATGCTCTTCCGAGAACTTATGGCCGCCCCGGGCACTGCGCCTGTTCAGGTCACATTCGACACGGCTTCAACTTCTGGCCCAGCGGCTACTCATGCCCTGTTGGCCGCAGTGCTGCGCGCCAACAGCGAGATTAGTGACGTAATCTTCTCTCCGGGCCGTCCTCCGCAGGTAGAAGTGCATGGCCAGCTCCTCCAGGTCGAGGGACAAGGCTTACGCCCATTCACCGCCGATGATACCCGCCGCATCGCCTCTGACCTGATCGGCAGCAATAAGCAGGCGATCACCATTCTCCGCGAACAGGGTTCCTGCGACGTTTCGTTCGGTTTGCCTGGTCTCGCGCGATTCCGCGTAAACGTCTTCATCCAGCGTGGAAGCTGCGCCGTCGTGATGCGCGTGATTCCCACAACCATCCCAGATTTTGCGTCTTTGGGCTTGCCCCAGGAGCTAGGAGAAATAGCCGGTCTCCGTGATGGAATCGTGCTGGTTACCGGTCCACGCGGCTCGGGGAAATCATCAACCCTGGCTTCGCTCCTTGACCGCATCAACGAACAGCAGGTTTGCCACATTATTACGATCGAAGACCCGATCGAGTTCCTGCACAATCACAAGCGCGCAACCGTACATCAGCGCGAGTTGCATAGCGATACTCCTAGCTTCAGCATGGGTTTGCGGGCGGCGTTGCGGCAGGCTCCGCGCGTTATTCTGGCGAGCGAGTTGCGCGACCGCGACACCATGGAAATGGTTATTGAGGCCGCAGAAACGGGTCACGTGATTCTTTCTACTCTGAATAGCGTAAACACAGCAAAGGCAATCGAGCGCATGGTGAGTGCTTTTGCAGTGGCGGAACAGGCATCCATTCGTAACCGGTTGTCCAAGACGCTACGCTACGTAATCGCGCAGCGGCTTATTCCCCGGCGGGATGCGGGCAGGATTGCCGTGCGTGAAATTTTTAAGGTGAATCAGCAATCGGCACAATACATCGAGTCTGACAACGGTTCTGGACGCAATCTCTCTCAGCTCTTGAAATCTGGGTGCGGCATGCAGGACTTCGATTGCGAAATTGAAAAGCTGGTGCGAGCCGGCACCGTCGACCTTGAGACAGGATTGGCCTACGCGAGCGACCCAGCCGAGCTCCAGAAAAGTCTGGGTGCTAATAGTGAAAAATCGCTCGCAGCAGAACGCGCCTAGTTCCAATCAGTAAATCAAAATCAACAATCGAAAATTCTTCCTCCTCCTCGTATCATTCCAGCATGGCTGCGGTCCGGGATGTCGCCCGTATCCTGAGCTTTGAAGAGGCGCGCCAGATGGTCGAGGATCACGCGAGAGGCCTGCGACCTAACTGCGAGGAACGAGTTCAGCTGCTCGACAGTGCTGGACGAATCTTGGCGGAGTCCGTTGAAGCTGATCGGGATTTTCCTCCCTTTCCTCGCGCTGCCCGCGATGGGTACGCAGTCCGCGCCTCTGATTTGCTACAGCTTCCCGCCACATTGCAAGTCATCGGCGAGATTAAAGCCGGCGCCACACCGGAAGGCCTGAACATCGACTCAGGCCAGGCTGTCGCGATCATGACCGGCGCAGCCGCGCCCAACGGTGCTGATGCAATCGTCATGCTGGAATACACTTCTCGCCACGGCGACGCGGTCGAGATCACCAGGCGAGTTGCCACCGGTGACAACATCGTTTCCCCCGGTGTGGAGGCCAGGCGAGGAGATGTATTGCTGTCAAGACGCGCGCAGCTCGACCACGCAAGCATCGCCGTCGCTGCCTCCGTAGGAAAGACTCATCTCCTCGTCTACCGTAAGCCGCGGGTGGCCGTGCTGGCCACAGGCGACGAAATCGTCGACATCCGCGTCCAACCCGGCCCGAATCAGATCAGGAATTCCAACAGCTATTCCTTAGCCGCCCAAGTGCGTGAAGCGGGCGGGGACCCAGTGCTTCTACCCATTGCGCCCGACGATCCGGCGTCTCTGCGCAACCTGATCGTCAAAGGCCTGCAAGGCGATTTGCTCCTGCTCGCCGGCGGCGTATCTGCGGGTAAGTACGACTTCGTCGAGCGGGTGCTGGCAGACCTCAAGGCCGAATTTTTCTTCACCGGAGCGCAGATTCAGCCCGGCCGACCTGTGGTGTTCGGCCGCGTGCCGCTTACAGGATCAGCCAATGAAGGATGTTATTTTTTCGGCCTCCCCGGGAATCCCGTTTCGACGATGGTCACGTTTGAACTCTTTGCCCGACCGCTGGTCGAGGCACTTGCCGGAATGTCTGCGCGCAAGCTGGTTTTCTTGCACGCAAAACTCAAGAGCGATATCAAAACCAAGACGGGCCTGAAACGCTTTCTGCCCGCTGTTCTCTCGGGCGAATTCGAGCATGCGGAGGTGGAACTGGTCCGCTGGCAAGGTTCCGGCGATATCGCTGCTACTGCCAAATCAAACTGCTATATCGTTATTCCGCCCGATCGCGATCGAATCCCTGCGGGAGAGTGGGTCCCAGTACTGCTGCGCTGAGCTTCTTCATCAACTCACCAACATTCTGCCGTTTCCGTCACTTACACTCACCCGCCGCCTGTCCATCATTTCCAGGCACCCCAAGCTTCCTTTCTGAGTTCACCAGCATCGAAGGCCCGCCACTCTCGCCGCTGTCCATCGGACAGTTCTGGGCCCAAGAATCGCAATCAGAAAGGAACTCCCCATGAACTCCTTTAAAGGGCACGCCCTTACAGGCGCAATATTGGTTCTGCTTTTCGTTGTGGGCGTTCTTTGTTTTTCCGCGGCAGCACCATCCACAGGCATCGCGTTCGGCCCGCCAGTTCAGGTCACCCCTTATCCCGGCAAAGGTTACGAGCCCGCAGTTTACGTCGACCAGTTCGGAAATATCTTTGCCACGGCTCACAAAGAGAACTGGCAGCTAGTCCTCGGTCCTGATCCCAATTCGCCCACCTACACCCGCAGCATGTCCTGGGATTGGGTCTCCACCGATGGCGGCCTCACCTTTCATGACCTCCCGGGCCTAACCCCAGCCAGTCTTGAACAGCATGAATTCGGCGACGAAGGCGACATGGCTCTCGACGACGCCTACCATCTGTACTTCGTCGACACGAACGTCACTGACAACACCATTACACGATGGACTGTCACCGGTGCGGGCAATATCAGATTCGACCTTACTCGGCCGCTGATCCCAGCTTTCCAGCCAGTGGACGATCGCCCATGGGTTACAGCACATGGTGCGGGTCACGTTTTCTACTTTGGAAACGAGGGTGACAAGGTTACCTACCCCCTCGGACAAGGCACCGGCAGCGGCTTTGGGCCTGGGCGGTACACCGTCTACAAGTCATACGATGGCGCTGAGACTTTCGACAGCTTCGGCTACACGCTCAATGATTCAGGCTGGTGCCGCCCCGCAGCCGATCACACGCCCAACTCGCCTTACGTTTATGCCGTCTGCAACAACGATGGCGGAGGTAATGACCTCACCACCGGCGCCGATGCCGTGGGCAACATCTATGCCTATGTCTCCGCCAATGATGGCCAGAGTTTCGGTCGCTATCTGATCGACCACTACAAGGCGATGGATAGCAGCAATAGCTGGCCCACGGTCAACGTAGCCCGCGATGGCTCAATCTGGGCGCTCTACGTCGATGCGGGTACTCTGCAGTGCTCAACCGATGCCACCGGGAGCACAACCTGTGATCCCGTCAACAACGTCTTGAAGCTCTATCATTCCACCAATCACGGGGTCACGTGGACTATCAGTGACATTACTCCTATGCCCGGCCGTTATCGTTATGGCTCGATCTCGATCTCGCCCGATGGCAAGCGGCTTGGCGTAGGAATCTACTACCGGCCCGACAACAACTCCGCCTGGCACGTTTACGGCGCAATCTGGAGCCCGGGATCCAAGCCGGCTTTGACGTCCATTGATCCCACCAACCCCGTAGCACCTCCGGAAAACGAAGCGCCCGCCGATCTTATGGGAAGCTGGTTTAATCCCGACGGCACTCTGGGTGTTATTTGGACACGCGTCGTGCTTGGCGTGCCAGGAGTAGTGACGGTCAACAGGGATATTTACTACGCGCGTTCCACGTCCACAAAGAGCCGATAGGACAATGTGAGGCTGCTATGCAAGCTTGGTACTGCATAGCAGCCCACCCGCGGGATGGTTGCGCGCTCAGATCGCTCGCATCGAGCAGGAGTGCGCTGCGACGCAATCGTCACGGCAACCGGTATAGGACAACAACATCTAGACGAGGCCATGCAGGCTCCGACTATAAACTCGAATCAAGCGCCGTCGACCATGCGGTTCTATCCTTCCCAATATGTCTCCTCGTGGATAACGAAGGAGGGCCTGCCCGTCCTCATCAGGCCGATCCGGCCGGAAGACGAACCGCTCATGGTGCGCTTTCACGAGAGCCTCTCGGAGCGGAGTGTCTATCTCCGATATTTCTGTTCGCTGAGTCTGAATACGCGTGTGGCGCATGAGCGACTGGTGCGCATTTGCTTCGCCGATTACGATCGCGAGATACCGCTGGTCGTTGACTACCCCGATGAGAAGACCGGAATCCACGAGATTCTGGGAGTAGGCAGGCTAAGTAAGTTACCAGAACACAGCGAGGGCGAAGTTGCCGTGATTATCTCTGACCGATATCAGGCTCAAGGCCTCGGTACGGAACTGCTCAAACGGCTGATCCAGATAGCCAAAGACGAAGGTCTTAGCCGGCTTCGGGGAGAAGTGCTGCGCGACAACATCACAATGCAAACCGTGATGCGAAAGCTCGGTTTCCGTCTCCGAATGCTGGAAGATCCAGCCACCGTGCGCGCCGTTCTCGAACTCTAGTTTTCACGCTTCCACCGGTGTGCCACTCACCACCGGTAACCCCGCCTGCTGCCACCCGTCTAGCCCACCAACCACGTTAATCACATTCTGAAATCCAGCCCGCTGCAGCAAGCTGCAGGCAATCATGCTTCGATAACCGCTCTTACAGTGCACCGCGATCGGCAAGTTCTCATTCGCCAGCGGCAGTGCGCCATTGAACCTATCCAGCGGCCACCAGGCTGCGTCAGCGATACGCCCAGCCTTCCATTCGCCCTCTCGTCGTACATCCAGCACGCGCACTCCGCCGCGCGGCAACTTCTCATGAAGCTCCTGTACGCTCATCTGATCCATTGTGGCAACCGCAAGCCCAGCCTGCTTCCAAGCATCAACTCCACCTTCCAGGTATCCTCGCTCCGATTCAATCCCCACCCGCGCCAGGCGCATCCTGGCCTCAGAAAGCTGGTCCGAGGAATCTGCAATCAGTACGGGACGCGATGACAGCCCCAAAAGTGTTCCGGCCCAGGTGGCGAACTGGCCGGAGAGTGCGATGTTGATGGAGCCGGGGACGTGGCCGGCCGCAAACTGGTCGCCGGGGCGGACGTCCAATGCTGTCACACCCTGGCGCAACATCTCGCTCAGTTCGGCTGGCAAGATTGGCTGCATCTCCGGCAATTCCGCCAAAGCCGCAGCGCCTTCGCGATTGATTTCGGCATCTTTCACGAAGTACTCAGGTCGGGTTGGCAGATTACTGGTCAGCTGATGGACGAATTCCTCACGGCTGCGAATCTGAAGCGCGTAATTTGTGAGCCGCTCGGTGCCGATGGTCGAAGAGCGTTCCGCGCGCATGTTGCGCCCGCAGAGCGAACCCGCGCCATGAGCGGGATACACGAGCACATCGTCCGGCAAAGCCATCAACTTATTGTGAAGATTGTCATAGAGCATGCCCGCCAGTTGCTGAGCCGTGTGAGTCGTCGAGAGATCCGGGCGGCCAACGTCGCCCAGGAAAAGCGTATCCCCGGTCAAGACAGCCCACGGTTGCGCGGATTTCTCTTCATCTGTTATCAGCAGGCAAATGCTCTCCGGTGTGTGACCCGGCGTCTCCAGAACTCGAATGCGGGCTCTGCCGACCTGCAACTCGAAGCCATCCCGCACATCAATGTGCGGGAACTTTGCCCCTGCGGAGGCTCCGATGTAAATCGTCGCGCCGGTGCGGGCGGCGAGTTCCTTGTGTCCGGAGATAAAGTCGGCGTGAAGGTGGGTCTCGAAAATGTGCCGAATCTTCAACCCGTGCTCGGCCGCGGTTTCAAGATAGATTTCGACATCGCGTTGAGGATCGACGACCACCGCCTCGCCTTCAGATCCAAACAGGTATGAGGCGTGCGCTAAACATCCGAGATAGAACTGTTCGAAGTACATACGTCACCCCTTGCGAGTCCTCAGGCCGGGACTGAGCAGGCATTAATCATACCTTGAGGAGTGTCTTCTCCGAACAGCCTTTGCGCTCTTCGTTCAAGGCTTGCCGCTTGGAGAAGAGCATTTCACCGCAAAGGACGCAAAGGTCGTGCAAAGTTCGCAAAGAAAAGCTCCTTAAGTCAGCTACAACAATTTCGTCCCGCCATTCCGGCAATAATATACTTGACAAAATAGACTCTTTGGCCTAAGATTCTTGGCATGGAACCGAAGAGTCTACAGCAAGCCATCCTCTACTTCGCTGATCCTGAGAACTGCCGCAAGTACCTTGTGACGCGTCGCTGGCCTGATGGCGTTACCTGTCCGCGCTGTGGCTCCAAGAAAGTTATCTTTCTGGAAAAATACAACCGCTGGCACTGCCGCGAGAAGCATCAGGCTCCGCAGTTCACACTCAAGACTGGCA
>QIAA01000148.1:0-278 GCA_003224905.1 Acidobacteriota bacterium | reverse complement strand
CAATTTGGCGAACAAAACCGCAGTGTGGGGCGTGCTAGATCGTCAAGCGCGTAAGGTTCGCGCTACCGTGGTTCCGAAGGTTAACCGCGAAGCATTGCAAGCTGCCGTTCTAAACCAAGTCGAGCATGGCTCGAAAATCTACACCGATGAAGCCAGCGTTTATAAGTCTCTACCGAAAGAGTACACGCACGAATTTGTGAACCATATGGAACGGTACGTAAACGGACAGGTTCACACCAACGGGCTAGAAAATTTCTGGAGTCTAATGAAGCGAACCC
>QIAA01000147.1 GCA_003224905.1 Acidobacteriota bacterium | reverse complement strand
GAAGATGTTGAAGAACTCAGCCCGGAAATCAACGTGCTTGTTTTCGGATATCGGGATCGTCTTCAGAATAGCAAAATCAGTGTTGCTGATGTGCGGCCCGCAGCAGATCGTCCGCTTGGCGGTACCGAGCGTCCCCAGCAATGATGGCTCAAAGCATTCAAACTGGGCACCGGCGCTACACGCCGGTGCGGTGTCATCGGTTGCGTTATCAGTAAAGCTGTTGGGATCGAAGAAGTAATTCCCATGATCTTGCGGTTTCATAGTTCGCAACGGCGCCAATTGCGCAGGTTCGCCCGGCAGTTCGAAATCGAAGCTGTACATCAGTTCGTTGTCGGCCAGTGACTGGATGCGTATTGGAAACCCTGTCTGAAAAGTAGTGATTCCCGAGAGAGACCAGCCATTGAGCAGCTTACCTTTCAATCCGCTGTATTTTCGCGCCGGCAACTCCCAGTAGTAGCTGAAAACAATGCGGTGCCGGGCGTCGAACGCCGACAGCGAACGACTGATGCGCGGATCAATCGGGTTGAGAATGCCCTCGAAGCTCGATGCCTGGTCAAACGACTTGCTGAAGGTGTACGCAGCTGTGAACTGCAGTCCGTGCCCAAAACGCTTGTCGAGCGATGCCTGCAGAGAGTTGTAGGACGAGTTGGCAATTGTGTCCTGCGCGAAGATGCTGCTGAATACGGGAATGCCGTCGGCGGGGCAGCCGTTTGTCCAGACCTCATTCACGGGGTCCCACCCGCCAACCGGGTTGCACTGCGGAGAAGAGTACTTGCGCAGTCCGACAAGTCCAATAGGTTGAGCGTTTGGTCCTGTTACGACCTGACCGTTGGGTAAGTGCAACGTAACCCCATTTGGAATTTCGCCTGCGTCAATTCCGAATGCAGTATCGGCAAAATAGGGTCCACAGAACAGGCTGTCATCGCCACTAAGATTGGAAATATTGAGGAGGTCCAAACAAGTCTGCGCGTTTCCGTAATTGATGTCGTGTGTCGCCAGGAGCCGATGCCCCTGCGACCCGACATAACCAACCTCTAGCTTCATGTCATTGGTCAACTGACGCTGAATCGTGAGGTTGTACTGCGCCGAATACTGGCTGCGCATGTTTGGCTGAAATTGTCCGAAGAGGGTGTTTGGACGGAACAATCCCCAGTCCACCGGCTGGCCCCGTGGCGGATTCAGGATACCGTTTACTCCGGAAAGTGATGGTAGGCCGAATGGGTTTGGGTACGAGAATTCGCCGCTCTGGTCGAGAAAAGGTTCATTTAACAGAGTGTTGAAGGGGAATGAGCTTCCTCCAAAGGGCGGTTCAGCGCTGAACTGTTCCAGCACAAGCTGCTCGATCGGGTTATAGAACAATCCCCAGCCCGCGCGGATGCTGGTCTTTCCCGATCGTCCGGGACTCCATGCCACTCCGATTCGCGGCGCGAAGGCTTTGTAGTACGTCTGTGTCAAGCCGTTGGGTACGCCCGCATCTCCGGGTACAACCAAGCCGACCGGAGTCATCGAGGAACAATCAGTATTGGCTGTATCCCCGCAGGGATAAACCGTGCTCACCTGCCCGGGCCGGAAGGTTTGTACGTGCTTGCTAACGTCAGCCACGGGCGTGTTGAGTTCCCATCGCAAACCATAGTTCAGAGTGAGATTCGGTTTTATCTTCCAGCTATCCTGCGCAAACAGATAGAGTCCAATGCTGCGAACATTCTCCACGTTGGCTGAACCTTGCCCGTAGGATCCGGGAAATCCAAGCAGGTAGTCAGAAAATGCCGTATCACCAAGAGTGCTGTTCGTCGAGGTTTCGTCAACAAAGAACTCACCGTTCACGTCAAAATAAAGAGTCTGGTCAAAACGCTGGCGGCGGATGTCGCCTCCGAACTTCAGCGAGTGCTTTCCCACAATCTTGCTGATACTGTCCGACCATTGGAACGAATTTCCTACCTGCGGCAGTTCGCCTTCACCGTTATTGCCGATGGTGAATCCGCCGCTCACCTGTATGAACGGGAGTCCTTCGAACTTAGGTCCTAAATTAGGATGAATGCCCAAGATGTTCTCGGTCGTCCCGTCCGAGAAGCAGGGGACAGGGCCCGTAACATCGGTTAACCACGCAGGCGCTGGTGGACAGGAACTCTGTACTGTCGTTGTGAATACGGGGCGCTGGAATGTTCTCTGTGCCTCACGGTTGTAGTTGAAGCGGAATTCGTTGACCGTTGTGTTGCTGACTGTCCAAGTGTGAGTAATGTTGTACTGCTGGAACCGCTCATTGGTGATGGAGCCGAATCCAGGCACATTCGCGCCCGCAGCCTGAAACTGCGCGAATGGAGACACCAGGTGGTGGTCATTGAAATAGTAGTAAAAGCTTAGGTTCTGATTGTTGCTCAGACGATGGTCGAGCTTCACCGTGAACTGATCGCCGCGTTCGGGCTGCACCGGAGTGGTCACAAGAACGCCGCCGTTGTTGGCGGGAATTGGGACATACTGAAGCAGGTCAACGGCGGTGGCATCCAGACAGCCCAGCGGGATGATATTGCCGGGGAAAAGATCTGAGTAGTTTGCACCATCGGGTATATTAGGTGCCGACGCAAGCGCCGTCGTGCAATTGGGTCGTTGATTGAGCGCAAAAGCACTATCCAAGACGCCCGGGAAAGGTGACTCTGAGGAAAAATCAGCAAAGGGCTGGGTCGCGCTAGGACGCTCAGACGCGGTGGGAACAAATACCAGCGGCGACGGAATTCCCTGCCGAATGCGTCGTCCCTCGTACGAGGTGAAAAAGAATGTCCGGTCTTTCACGATCCGTCCGCCGAACGTGCCCCCGAACTGGTTCTGATTAAATTGCGGCTTGTCACAAGAAACACCCTCTACCGCCGTGAGGCAATAAGGGTTTGCGTTCAGTTTCGTGTTGCGAAAGAATTCATACACATTTCCGTGAAAATTATTGGTGCCGGATTTCGTCACAACATTGACGACTGAGCCGGAATTGCGGCCGTATTCGGCGTCGAAGGTATTGGTGAGCACTCGGAATTCTTCAATACTGTCCGGCGAGGGCTGCACCGTCGGCAAGTTTACGAACTGATCGTTCGCGTCCCCGCCGTTCACACTGAAGTTGTTGGAGCGACCACGGCCGCCGTTAACTGAGACTGCGCCCGCTCTGTCACTGCCGTAAACCACGGAGTTGCTGGATCCAACCGTCGACATCACGCCGGGTTGTAATTGCAAGAACTGATATGTATCCCGGGCATTAAGCGGCAGTTGTGTAACTGTGCGATCGTTGACCACCGCGCCTAACTGAGTGCTGGTCGTGTCTACTAGCGGGGCTTCCGAAGTGACCTCGACAACTTCTTTGGCCTCGCCGATCTGCATCGCGATGTTGAGCGTGATGACCTGGTTCAACTCCAGCCTGACCTCGCGGCGAACCTCCTTCTTGAATCCTGATAATTCAAACTCAACGTGATAGTTCCCGACCGGCACCTCCAAAAATGCGTAGTCGCCGTCGGTACTCGTCTGAGTATTGCGACTAACTCCAGTGTCTTCGTTCACCAACGTGGCTTTTACGTTGGCCAGCACCGCGCCGGACGGATCAGCTACCCTGCCCAGAATTCTGCCGCCGGTACTTTGGGCGAAGCTGGGGGACGCCGCAATTGCTAACCAGAGCAGCAAAGTTACGTTCAATCCCAGAGCGCGCTGCGACGAAGACGGATGCATGGGGGACCTCCAGGTCGTCGATGAAACCCTCGCGAATTTTGTACACAAGAAGGCTTGCGTACAAGGCAAACCTTGCTATAATCGCGCAAGGTTAGAGAACCCGCCGTACACTGTCAAGCAAAAAATAGCTTCGGCTCTCAGCTCGCTACGATGATGGCACGGAGTGCGGTTCCGGATGAAGTCCGAAGAGTCTAAAGCTTACCTGAAAATCGGAGATGTAGCCCGCATGGTGGGCGTCTCGCCCTCCGTGATTCGCTCGTGGGAAAGCCTGGGCCTCACCCGTCCCCGGCGTACGGCGAGCAAGTATCGGCTTTACGAACCGGATGATGTCAAGCTTCTCAAGCGCGCACGTTTTCTTCGGCGCGTGCGCGGATTGAATGCGCCCGCCATTATCCAGATGCTCAAGCGGGACGGGCTGGTGCGCTGCAATAATGATGGGCCGGGAGGCGCCAGCGCTATAGGGATTCGACTGCGACAACTGCGTACGCAACGCAAGCTTTCGCTGACGGATGTTGCGCGTGCGGTCGGGATCTCAGCCGGTTTCCTCAGCGCACTGGAACGTTCCCACATGACCGCGTCGGTGGGGACGCTGCGCAAGCTCGCACGCTTTTACAAGACCAACATTCTTGATTTCTTCGACCCCACTGAATCCAACAGCCGGCTTGTGCGACCAGCCAAGCGCAAGGTTCTTGAAGCCGGCCCTGGCGTTCGCATGGAGTTATTGGCGTGGGGAAATACTGTGATGGAACCGCATCTATTCCGCATTGCTCCTCAGGCAGGCAGTGGCGAATCGTATACTCATGAAGGGGAAGAGTTCCTGCATGTTCTACGCGGCGAGCTGCAGATCGCGCTGCACGATGAGCAATATCGGCTGAAACCTGGCGACAGTTTCTATTTCGAGAGCGCAACGCCTCATCGCTGGAGCAATCCGGGACGTAAAGAGACGTGGGTGTTGTGGGTGAATACTCCGCCGACGTTCTAGAGCGGGTTCAAGGAGAAACTTCTGGCTAACATTTCCTGCGTCCGCGTCCGGTGGTTCGCCGTGCTCTGTTTCTGCTTTTCCGCGCTCTCAGCACAAGGCGCCGTTGCAGCCAACACAATCATCGTGAACGCGCGCGTGTATACGCTGAATCCGCAGCAGCCGTGGGCAGAGGCGGTTGCGATCTCAGGCGACAAAATTGTTGCGGTCGGATCAGCGCACGACGTGGCTCCCTATCGCGGCTCAAGCACCAAGGTGATCGATGCTGGCAAGCGCCTTGTTCTGCCAGGCTTTGTCGATTGCCACATCCACTTCATGGATGGATCCCTCGGGTTGACGCAGGTGGATCTGAACGGAGCAAAAACGGTTGCCGAAATTCAGAAACGGGTGAAGGTTTACGCGGCGGCGCATCCCCGCGGAGCGTGGATCACGGGCATGGGTTGGTCCTATCCGACGTTCAAGCCGTCGGGCCTTCCGGACAAACAGATTCTTGACGAAGTGGTTCCCAATCGTCCTGTGTATCTGGTGGCGTTCGACGGTCACAGCTCATGGGCTAACAGCAAAGCATTGAATATGGCAGGAATTAAACGTGATACGGCTGATCCGCCGAATGGGAAGATCGTTCGCGACGAAAAGGGAGATGCCACCGGTGCACTGAAGGAGTCTGCAGGCGATCTGGTCGCAAAGATGATGCCGAAACCGACTCGCGCACAGCGGCTCGCAGCTTTGCGGCTGGGCATTAACGAAGCTAACAAGGCCGGCCTTACCCGGGTCCACAGCGCAGGGCAGGACTTCGAGTGGCTTGATCTTTACGACGAACTGCACCGTCGCGGCCAGCTTACACTTCGTTTCTACATCGCATATTTTTTGGATCCTCCGGAGTTGACGCCGCAGGCCATCGACAAAATCGAACAAGCTCGACGCACGTACGACAACGAGTGGATCTCTGGCGGCGCTGTAAAAACTATGCTAGACGGGGTGGTCGAGGCTCACACGGCGGCCATGCTCGCGCCCTACAGCGATGATCCCACGCAGATCGGCAAATTGTTCTGGGAGCCGGCTCGATATAAGGACGCCGTTGCGGAGCTTGATCGTCGGGGGCTGCAGATTTTTACGCATGCAATCGGTGACCGGGCGGTTCGAACAGCGCTCGATGCGTATGAGGAAGGCGCCCACCGGAACCGTACAAGTGACGCGCGTCCTCGAATCGAACATATCGAGACAATCACGGCCGAGGACATTCCACGTTTCGGCAAGCTGGGAGTGATTGCCAGCTTTCAGCCGCTGCATGCCTATCCCGACGAGGACACGCTGGATATTTGGGCCCGCAATGTGGGGCCCGAACGCGCGCAGCGCGCCTGGGTGTGGCACAGCATTGAGAGCAGTGGCGGTCATCTGGCTTTTGGAAGCGACTGGCCGGTAGTGACACTGAATCCGTGGGAGGGAGTGCAGAACGCCCTGACACGTAAGACGAGAGAAGGCATGCCTGCGGCAGGGTTTGTTCCTAATGAGCGAATCACTCTCGAGGACACTATCAAGGCTTATACCCTGGGCGCAGCCTTTGCCGGCCGCCGGGAGAAGACAGAGGGATCAATTGAGCCTGGCAAACTCGCCGATTTAATCGTGCTCTCACAAGACCTGTTCAAGATCGATCCAAGCCAGACCGCGAAGACCAAGGTGCTCCTGACAATGGTCGGCGGCAGAGTCGCCTACAGGGCTGCGAATTGGTTGTCGGCTTCCCGGGCCAGGGGGATGCACTGATGGTCCGGTGCCTCTGGCTATTACCGCTGTTTGCCACTCTTCTTCTCCTCAGTTCGTGCAGCAAGAAGTCAGCTACCCTCACCCTGCTGGTCTGGGAGGGATATGCTGACCCTTCTTTTGTGCACAGCTTCGAGGAACAGGAACACTGCAAAGTTTCGGCTTCCTACATGGGAAACAGCGACGAACTCGTCGCAAAACTGCGTGGTGGCAGCGCAGGCAACTATGATGTGATTTCACCTTCGAGTGATGTCGCTACTTCCATCGCTGCGGGCGAACTGGCCGCACCGCTCGATCTCTCGCGTATTCCCACCTACAATCAACTCTCGCCACAGCTCACTTCTCTTCCCCTGGTGCGCGTTAACGGCAAGGTATTTGGCGTGCCGTTCATGTGGGGACCTAACCCGATGATTTATGACACCACCGCGTTTGCAAAACCCCCTGAGAGCTGGGCAGTTCTCTGGGATCCAAAGCTACGCGGCAAGATTTCGGCCTGGGATGACCTATCGACTGTTTACATGGCGGCGCAGATTCTTGGCTTCGACAAGCCGGATCCGAGTCAGCTTTATAACTTGAGCGATGAACAACTCGATGCGGTGAAAAAGAAGCTAGTGGAGTTGAAGCCCAACATTCGCAAGATGTGGTCCACCGGTGGCGAACTCACCAACCTATTCCAAAACCATGAAATCGTGGCGGCTATGGGCTGGCCTCTCATGACGAACCAGCTGCGCAAGATCAACTTTCCTGTCGGGGAGACTATTCCGAAGGAGAATACGACCGGCTGGATCGACCACCTGATGATCACGGCTGGAAGCGAGAATAAAGATTTGGCTTACAAGTTTTTGGAATATATGGTAAACGCGGGAACCCAGAAGAAAGTGACGGATGTGACCGGCTATACCCCGGCAAACCCGCAAGCGGCGCAGTTCATGACAGCCGACGGCGTGAAGAACTTGCATTTAGACGACGTGGACAATTACCAGAAGCATATTTATTTCTGGCAGAATGTGCCCCGCCGCGCCAAGTACAACGAGATCTGGAATGAAGTAAAAGCGGCTCAGTGATTGTGTGGCGCGGGCGCCCTCGCCCGTAGTGTTCGCATAGATGGGGACCATAACTCAATCCGTCGACGCTCAATCTGCGCAAGCCAAACCTGGATCATCTCTGCTGTCCATTCGGGAGGTCTCGAAGTCCTTCGGCAAGAACTTGGTGCTGCGGCGTATCTCCCTTGAAGTCGCAGAAGGAGAGTTTCTCACCATCCTCGGGGAGAGCGGCTCCGGAAAAACCACGCTGCTGCGCATCATTGCCGGATTCGAAAACGCCGACTCCGGCGAGATCGTCATGTCTGGTGAAAGACTCGATCTTTTGCCGCCATACCGCCGGCGTGTCAACACTGTGTTTCAAAATTACGCTTTGTTCCCACACTTGAATGTAAGAGACAACATCGGTTACGGATTGAGCGTGACAAAGTTGCCGAAGTCAGAGATTGCTTCGCGGGTCGAGCAGGCGCTGGCGATGGTGAAGATGCAAACATACGCCAACTCGAAGCCCGCCCAGATCAGCGGAGGCCAGCAACAGCGCGTCGCTCTGGCACGGGCGCTGGTAAATCGTCCGGGATTGCTGCTGCTTGATGAGCCACTCTCAGCGCTCGACGCAAACCTTCGCCGCCAGATGCAAGTCGAGCTAAAGTCCCTCCAACATGAGGTGGGGATCTCGTTCGTCTTTGTCACTCACGATCAAGAGGAAGCGATGGTCATGTCAGAGCGTATTGCACTATTGCGCATGGGCGATCTGGAGCAGGTTGCTTCGCCGCGTGAGATCTACAATCGCCCGGCGACGGCCTATTGTGCGCAATTCATCGGGCATACCAACTTGCTCCGCGGAGAAGTCAAAGACGGAGTAGCGCGGTGCAACGCGCTCTCCTGGCGAACCGGACTCCGAGATGGCCTCGGCCTTTTCTCCCTGCGACCGGAAAACATTCGTCCGGCCGTCGGAGCAGCGGCTCAAGGCATGGTCCGCTTCCGCGGCAAGATCAAAAATCAGGCCTTTCATGGTGCTACCGAGCTCTTGCAAGTTGAGTGCACTGACGGATTGCTGCTTTTTGTAAGGACCTCAAGCCAGGGAAACTGGCGAGACGAAATGGAACTTGAATTCGCGGCCGCCGATGCTGTGCCGGTCCGCGAATCGCACGAAGCAAGCTAATGTTCTCTCGCTCTTACCGCGCCGCCATCACGCTTCCTCCGTTGTTATGGGTTACGGTTTTCCTGCTGGTCCCCTACGCCATTGTCTTCTTCTATAGCTTCTGGTCGGTCTCGCCTGGGCAAGCGATCGTCCACTCCTGGACTCTGAATAATTACTGCGAGCTGCTTCGCGTCGGCGTTTACCTGCAAACCCTGTTCCGTTCCATGTGGATTGCCGCACGAGTAATGATCCTGTCTCTTTTGCTCGGCTATCCACTCGCTTACCATCTCTCGTTCCATGCAGGAAAAAGAAAGGAGCTCTTCTATCAGCTCGTAATCATTCCGCTGTGGGTCAGCTACCTGGTGCGCGCCTATGCATGGAAGACGATTCTCGGCAGCGATGGCGTGCTGAACACGTTATTGCAATACGTGCACTTGACCAGCCATCCTTGGAACTTTTTGCTTTATAGCCCCTTTGCGGTTGTGCTCACGTTGACGCACATCTACACGCCGTTCGCGTTTCTGCCGATCTATGCGTCGCTCGAGCACATTCCACGCGACCTGGTGGAGGCCTCCAATGATTTGGGCGCGCCGCCACTGCAGACCTTCTGGCGTGTGATTCTTCCCCTCTCAATACCTGGAGTTGTGGCAGGCGCAACATTTGCCTTCGTTCTCAGCCTCGGAGATTTTCTCGCGCCGCTGCTGCTTGGTGGACCGAGCGGAATCATGATCTCGAACATCGTGGTCAGCTTATTCGGAGCCGCCTACAACTGGCCGCTCGGGGCAGCGATTTCGTTCTGCATGTTGCTGCTCGTGGTAGGGCTTCTTTTCCTATCAGAAAGGTTGGAAAGAAAGTGGGCATTCCGATGAGCGCCGATAGTGGATGGACCCGTTCGCGGTGGCTGTCGTGGCATTCGCTTGCGGTATTTGCCTTTCTTTATCTGCCGATCGTGACGTTGATCGTGTACTCGTTCAACGGGACTGGCGTAGGGGGATTCCCGCCACGCGACCTGACGCTGAACTGGTACCGCCAATTGTTTGCTGACGGCGCCATCTGGACGTCAGTTGCAAACAGCATCGTCGTTGCACTAGCCGCGATGGTTATTTCACTTGCAATCGGCATTCCCGCAGCGCTGGCCCTGGATCGTGGTCATTTTCCCGGCAAAGCTCTGTTTCGCAGACTGGTGCTGCTGCCGCTCATTTTGCCGGGCATTATTACGGGACTATCTCTGCTAATGCTCTTCCGCCAAGTCGGCTTGAGACTCAGTCTACTAACCATCATTTTGGGACACGGAACCGCGCTGATTTCCGTAGCTACTGCGGAAGTTTTTGCCGGATTACAAAAGCTGGAGCGGGCGCAGGAAGAGGCTTCACTCGACCTGGGCGCAAATTATTGGCAGACGTTCTGGCGGGTGACGATTCCCAATCTGCGCCTCTCAATTATCGGAGCAGCGCTACTGATCTTCACTCTTTCGCTGGACGAGATTGCTGTCAGCTTCTTCCTGATCGGGCGCGATAACACGCTGCCGCTGGAAATCTGGGGACGCCTGCGCCGCGGCATCACACCAGAAATCAACGCAATTTCGACCATTATCTTTTTGTTCTCGCTCTTTGCGATTGTGGCGTGGTACCGCCTTCGCGTCGCTGCTCAAGGCAAGGCGGAGATCGGAACTGAACTCGCGGAAGCAGCTGCGACGACTGGTTAACTTATGACTGCCAATCGAAGAGATTTCATCAAATTTGTGGTCGCGGGTTCCATTGCTGCGGGCTGCCCTCTCGACGTTGCGTTGCTCGCCGAACAAGCGGGCAGCCATCCTGCCGTCGACGGGGAAGAAAACCGCATTTGCCACCAAGTTCGAGATGGAAAAACTTTTTCTCGCCCCCCGGTCTCGGCGCATCATGATGTCGTCATCGTCGGCGGGGGCGTGAGCGGGCTGACGGCAGCCTACCTTCTGCGTCATCGCGATTTCCTCTTGCTGGAAAAAGAGCCCCACTGGGGCGGCAACGCCTACCTGATGGAGTTTCAAGGAAGCGCTTACGGCACGGGATCGGCGTTTCTCGACAAAAGCGAGCCAAGCTTCGCCTTCGCTCAGGATATCGGCCTCAAGCCGCTAATTGTCGATTCCTGGGACGGAACCATCATTCAAGGCGAGTTCCTTCCGGACACGTGGGGAGAAGGATTGGACAGGTCTCCTTATCCGGTATCAGTTCGTGATGCGTTCAAAAAATTCAAGCGAGAGATTTTGGCAATCGATGTCCCTCGGCGGAGCCATGAACTCTTTGCCGTTCCCTTCTCGAATTTCCTGAAAGACTATCCAAACGAAATCAAACAATGGTGGGACACCTATGGACCCTCGAATTGGGGAGCGACGACGGAGGAGACCGCCGCCGCGATTGGCATTTTCGAGCTGCAATACATTTCCGGAGAGAAGCGGAAGGATGACCGCTACACCTGGCCCGGCGGTCTGGGCGCGATTACCAAGAAGATCGCGGAGATCATAGAACCGCATTTCTCCGAACACATGCAGCTGGGAGCTACTACCGTTGCTGTTGTTCCGGACAAGCAGAACGTGCTGGTCACATACATGCAAGGAGCAGAACTCAAGACCGTGGCTGGGAAAGCCGTGATCATGGCCACGCCAAAGTTCATCACGCGGCGAATCGTCGAGGGTTTGCCTGCAAAACAGAGCGCGGCCATGCAGCAGATCCACTACATCCCTTACGCGGTGGTGAACCTCATCTTTGATAGGCCTGTTTTCAACAAGGGATACGACACCTGGTGCCCCGGCAATCGATTCACTGATTTCATTGCGGCCGACTGGGTGATTCGGAACCAGCCTGGGTACAAACAGAAGTACAACGTTCTGACCTGCTACACGCCCTTGCGGCAGGAGGAACGCGGGCTGCTGCTGACCGAGGCCGGCGCGCGCGGAGTAGCCGGCGACGTACTACGAGATTTTCAAAAACTCTTCCCGGGCGCGAATGTCGACCCTATTGAGGTTCACATTTATCGCCGTGGCCATCCTCTTTATATGTCCATGCCCGGACTGTATACGCAAGTTCAACCCGTCGCGAGAGCGCCCATGGAGCGCGTGTTCCTCGCGAATACAGACTCCGAAGGGCCGGTCTCAAGCACCGGTTCGGGTATCACGGCTGCCCGCCGAGCTGTAAAGGAAGCCGAGAGCCGAATCGCGGGAAAGCCGCTACCCAATAAGACCGTCGCTTTGAGGGGCTGAGTCGCACCCGAGATCTCCATCGACAGCATGTGCGTCTGTCCGAGAGATTCGGCATAGGCGTGCCTCATTCCAAGATAGTCCATCATTGAATGCATAGCTCTGACGGCCAGTTTGGGTACTTTCGTCCCATTCCCCTCGTGTCCCATGGACACCTCGTAGCCTAGTCCCAAAAACCCTAGACTGATTGCTGGAGAATTCTGCACGTGACGATCGACGAGGAACTGGGCGTCCTGGATTCGCAACTTCGGCGGCTCAAGATCGAATACGAAATTTACTTCAGCAATCCTACTAAAAAGCCTCCCACCGACATCGAGTGGAAGGTGCTGAGCCTGCTGCGCAAGTTCAGTGACGGCGGACGCATGAGCTTCACCCAGCGTTATCGCTATAACGAGATGGCCCAGAGGTATGCCATTTATAGCGATCTCTGGCGGAAGAAGAGCCGGATACGCGAGGAAGGATACCGGCGGCCGCAGGATGCTCTCCTTTCAATCCAGGGGCTCCGGGATCAAGAACGCCAGCCCGAACATAAAGTTTATGGAGTTAGTGCTGCGGCGATGGCCACCGCAGGGGCAACCGCAGCAGCTTCGGCCGAAGAAAAACCATTCAGTGTTCAGTGTTCAGATGTTCGAGCGGAACGCGACCAAGTGCAGAAGCTCTACCACGCGCTCACCGAGGCGAAGCAAAAAGCTGGGGAAAACGTGTCCGGCAACCTTGATAGCTTCTCCGCCTTCGTGCAAAAGAAAACCGACCAGATCCGCAAAGAGCACGGCTGTCACAGCGTGGAGTACAGCGTTGAAGTACACGACGGTCACGTAAAGCTGAAGGCCAAGGCAAAAGTCTAGGTACCGATCGCTTCCGATGTTTGACTCTGACTGATACCCCAGTAAAATAGAATTTTGCTCTTTTCCGGAAAGCGGCTTCCAGCCGCATCCCAGTCAGTTAGCCGAAGTGGCGGAATTGGCAGACGCGCATGGTTCAGGTCCATGTGCCCGCAAGGGCGTGGGGGTTCGAGTCCCTTCTTCGGCACCATTACTTCAGAGTCAGCCGCTTACGAGGCGGCAACCCTGCCGGCGGCTGCATTTACACTCGAACCAAACGTTGTCCAGATTAATCTAGATGTATCTTGATAAAAGAGGATTGCACGCTAAAATAAGCCTAAGGTGAACTATGCCAGCTACTGTAAAAATTGCTCCAGAAATCGACGCCAAACTCTATGAGGAGCTGGTGGCCGTTGCGAAGAAGAATGGGCAGTCGCAGCGGTTCCTTTTGGAGCGAGCGCTGGAGCATTATCTCCATAATGTTGTTCCTTCGCAGCATCTGCTCCGTCCGGAAGTCGTGGCTGCCTATCGCCGTTCCAATGAGAAGTACCGGGAACTCTATCGGCGGCTGGCCAAGCCCACTAAATGACCGAGCGTGTGTACCTGACCGTGGCCGAAGTCCTCGCCATCCAGCATCACCTGATCGAAGAATACGGCGGTTCACTAGGTGTCCGGGATCAGGGCGCCTTGGAAGCCGCCGCCTTTCGCCCCCAAACCGGCTACTACGACGATGTGCCCGAAGAGGCCGCAGCCCTGATGGAGTCGCTGGCCAACAATCACCCGTTCATCGATGGCAACAAGCGGGTGGCATTCGCCGCCAGCCACACTTTCTTACTCATGAATGGATTCGATCTCGATCTTGATCCCTCAGAAGCCAACGACTTCATGACCGGAGCGCTTGCGAATGGCAAATTCCACTTCGGTGAGATCCTTGAATGGATCAGGTCCCACTTCGCAAATTTTCTCTGAACAGTTTTCTTGTTGCTTCGGGCTTAAGTATTGAACCGAGGAGCCTTCAGATAGGTTCTCGAGGCGGGAAGCATGGCGACGTAAGTGCAGGTGCAGCTACATCTGGGAACACGGCGCCCGTTCTTAGCCCGTTACTCACCCGCCATTCACGGATCTGTTTTGCGCATGGGAGCCTCTAAGCTCACTCCTGACACGCAGAAAAACAGGAATAGCGGCCAGTTCAGCGGCAATCGAAAAAGCGACGACTGCTCCGAGTGACACATCGTAGAGCGCGCCGATCGCCACGCTGCCCACGAACCAGAACAATCCATATCCCGCAGTAAACAATCCGTAGGCCGATGGCCGACGCTGAGCCGGAACCATTAAGGCAACGGCGGCAGGAATGATGGATTCGTGCACGCCCATGCCGAGCCCCCACAGCGCGGCGCCAATGAGGGCGGGCCAGAAGCCTCCTAAGAACACCAGCGGCGCGGAGAATGCGGAAATAACTGTCAAGGGAATCAGTATTGAAATTCCCACGCGATCGAACAGCTTTCCAAATGTAAGCGACCCGACCCCGCTCACTGCCATGGCCACGGAATAGAAAACAGGGATCATCGTACTGCGCACGTGAGAAGTCTTTTGGAAGTGAAATGCGATCAGTGAAAAGTCTGCAAAGCCTGCCGCTACAAGTGCTGCACCGAGCAGATAAATCCAGAACACACGAGGCAGGCCTGCAGCATGCACATTGGGACTCTTCGGTTCCAGGTCCTCAGGGCGGGGATAGATAAAGCGCGCTGCTAACAGCAGGCAAAGCGTGGCCGCAGCCGGCAGAAACAGAACCGCAAAAGCACTGCGGTACTCTCCACGAAACGAAAGCACCGCTGAAACAACAAGTGGGCCAAACAGAGCGCCGGCCTGGTCAAGTCCCTCATGGAGTCCGAAAGCCCAGCCAAATCCCATATGCCTGGCTGCATGCGAAAGCATGACGTCGCGAGGAGGATTGCGGATGGCCTTGCCAATACGTTCTACAACAATCAGCAGACCAGCAACTTGCCAGTTAGGGGCGAAAGCCAAGAGAGGCACCGACGCCATTTGAATGAAGTAGCCAAACAGAGTGATTGGCCAGAATTTTCCAGTTCGCTCGCTCAAGCTCCCAGAAACCAGTCGCAATGCATATCCCAGAAGCTCGCCGCCTCCGGCAATGATTCCGACCAGGGTGGCGCTCGCTCCGAGCACAGCAAGGTAGGGGCCGGTGATGCTGCGCGATCCTTCATAGGTGAAATCGGCGAAGAAGCTGACGACGCCGATCAACAGAACGAATCGGAAGGCTCGTTGTTTCGCTCGTTGCGGCGTGAGTGTGGAGGAATCGGACATCTGTTGCTCTTGTCTAAGTTCTAGAAACAGCTCCCTGGGCGAAGTAAATGAGCGGCATCATTCTCCCGTATAATCGGCACATTGTCATGCCCGCCAGCATTGATCAGATTGTTGCGGCAACGCGCCTCAGGGTCGCGGAATTAAAGTCCTCCGCCAGTCTGGCTGAGGTTGAGAGACGAGCCCGAAACCACGTCCCGCGTGGGTTTCGTCGAGCGCTGGATACGAAAGCGCAAGTTGGCATCGCGGTTATTGCGGAACTCAAGAAGGCATCGCCGTCACGCGGGCTGATCCGCGCCGATTTCGATCCTGAGAAGCTTGCTCGCGAGCTGGAAGATGGGGGCGCCGCCGCGTTATCCGTACTTACAGATGAGGAATTTTTTCAGGGTTCGCTTGAGAACCTGCGGTGTGCGTCCAGTAGTACGGGGCTGCCTTGTCTGCGCAAAGATTTTATTGTGGATGAGTCTCAAATCCTGGAAGCGCGTGCCAATTGCGCCGATGCCATTCTGCTGATCGCGGCAGCGTTGTCCGACCCAGAATTGAGGGCTCTCACTCGCCGCACTGCAGAACTAGAGCTGGATGTTCTCTGCGAAGTTCACGATGAAGAAGAATTACGTCGGGCCGAGGACCTGGGCTGCGCGCTGATCGGAGTCAACAACCGCGATCTGCGAACCTTCACGGTCGACCTTCATACTGCGTTGCGGCTTGCAGATCGTATGCCGAAAAATGCAACTTGGGTAGCCGAGAGTGGGATTCATACCGGAGCAGACATAGCCCGGCTGCGAGCCGCTGGTTACCAGGCGTTTCTCATCGGCGAATCACTGATGAAAGCCGCATCTCCCGGCCAGGGGTTGCGAGAACTGTTGTCGCAAACGCCAGTGCCAACCATGAGTGTTCAGCAGTGACCTGGGTCAAAATTTGCGGAATCACGAATCTCGAAGACGCGCTCACGGCAGTTGACGCCGGCGCCGATGCGCTGGGGTTTGTGTTTCACGAAAGCAGCCCACGGAACATCACGCCAAAAGCCGCAGGTGTGATCACAAGCCAACTGCCGCCGAGCGTGGAAAAAGTCGGAGTGTTTGTCGGTCATTCCGGGGATAAATTAATCGATGTCGCTTGGCTCGCCGGATTAACAGCTTTTCAGATTTATCCCGTGTTTGAGGTTGGGCCATCGGTTCAGGAGCAAAAAGCATACGGCATGGGTTGCTTTCCACATCCCCCGAAAGTATTTGTGGCGCTCCCAGCTGCCCGGCTTGTAAACGGCAGCTTGAGAGCAGACTTTTCGTTGCCCGCCAATGCACCGCGGCCGAACGGATTCTACGATACCGTTTTTCTGGATTCGGGTACGCCTCAGCAGCCAGGCGGCACAGGAGAGCCATTTGACTGGGAACGGGCAAAGCCGATGGTCGCCGAGATGAGCAAGGATGTGAAAGTTGTCATCGCGGGCGGCCTCACACCCAGCAACGTTGCTGACGCAATCCGCAGGCTGAAACCTTGGGGAGTGGACGTATCTTCTGGGGTGGAGAAAAGCCCCGGCAAAAAGGATCCTGAGAAAGTCTGTGCGTTTATCGCGGCGGTAAAGAAAGCTGACGAAGTAGGCTGACCATGGCAAGCGCCACTAGCACGAAAAGTAGGAATGCTGCTGGGGGGAAGAAGCTGGCTGCCAGCGACAATGGACGCTTCGGCCCGTACGGGGGACGTTATGTCCCCGAAACCCTCATGGCGGCGCTGGAGGAACTCGAGCGCCAGTACGAAAAAGCCCGGCACGACCGGAGATTCCAGATTCGCTTAGACGCACTGCTGCGGACATACGCTGGCCGACCGACGCCGTTGTTCTTCGCGGGTCGATTAACCCAGCACCTCGGGGGAGCCAAAATCTACCTCAAACGCGAAGACCTGCTGCACACCGGCGCGCACAAGATCAACAACTGCCTGGGCCAGGTGCTGCTCGTCGAGCGCATGGGCAAACATCGGGTAATCGCCGAAACCGGCGCCGGGCAGCACGGAGTGGCCACAGCCACAGTCTGCGCCCTGTTCGGATTCGAATGCGCGGTCTACATGGGGACCGAGGACATGCGCCGCCAGGAACTGAACGTCTTCCGCATGCGGCTGCTGGGTGCTGAAGTGCGCGGCGTGAACTCCGGTTCGCGCACGCTCAAAGATGCCATCAACGATGCCATGCGCGACTGGGTAACCAACGTGCGCACTACGCACTACCTGCTCGGCAGCGTGCTGGGCGCCCACCCGTATCCGATGATGGTGCGTGATTTTCATAAGGTGATTGGCCGCGAAACACGGGCGCAGATCCTAAAGGCGGAAGGCAAACTTCCTGCCGCCATCTTCGCGTGTGTCGGCGGCGGCTCGAACTCCATCGGGATCTTCCACGAATTTCTCAAAGATAAGAAGGTGAAGCTTATCGGAGTCGAGGCCGGAGGCCGCAGCGATCGCTTGGGCGAGCACGCAGCACGTTTTGCTGGCGGATCGCCAGGCGTGCTGCAAGGCACATTCTCTTACGTGTTACAGGACGACGCTGGCCAGATTGCCACTACTCACTCCATCTCCGCGGGCCTGGACTATCCGTCGATTGGTCCGGAGCACGCATGGCTGCACGATTCGAATCGCGCCGAATACGTATCTGCCTCGGATTCCGAGGCGCTCGAAGCAACTACGTTGCTAGCCCGCACGGAAGGAATTATTCCCGCGCTGGAGTCAGCCCATGCCGTCGCCGAGGTCATCAAGCGCGCACCGAAGATGAAGAAGTCTGATGTCGTGGTTGTGAACATTTCCGGTCGAGGCGACAAGGATATGGGGATCCTGCGTGAGAGCCTTCGGTTAGGTTGACGCTCTCAAATATCGCGACCGGCCTGTCATCGTGAGGCCCGCGTCTTTTGCGGGCCTCAGGATCTATGCAATCCCTTACAACGGCAGTGATGCCGGCAAAATGCATAGATCCTTCGTTGGGAGTGTTCGCTACGCGAACGACTCCGCTGCCTCAGATGTAATGAAAACCAAAAAAGCGTGCCTCCAAGGGTAGAGTACGTGCTCGAAGCACAAGCCCTGAAGGAGGCACATGATGATCCACGTTGGCGTAGATCTTCACCAGAGATTCTGTTACATGACGGCGTTAGAAACAAGAGGGAAGTTATTGCAATCGGGGGCCGTAAACAACGAGCGGTTA
>QIAA01000146.1 GCA_003224905.1 Acidobacteriota bacterium | reverse complement strand
GGAAGAGATCGGCTCCGGGCCTGAGATTCCAACACCGCCCGCTGTTCCGGACTCAACGTAATGGCAGGGGCTATCCGCATCCGCAATCGTCTCCTCACAACATAAGACGCACGCGGATTGATAAAGGTTGTTAGTTGTGACGCACTACACTAGTTATCGTGCCGTGTCTTGTAAATGTAGACGCGGAGCGGGTTTAGAGCAGCCCTGTAGTTTGCTCAAGAACAGCCTTCAGAAAATCTCGCCTGGACCTGTGCAGAACTACGTGGCAGGATTTTGTTGCCGCGCAAATGTGACGAATTCTGCGTTGCTGAAATATCGCGATGAAGATTGCAAAAATTTTAGCCGTGACGTTGCGGGTCCGAAACATGAAGGCATCGGTGCAGTTTTATCGGGATGCACTGGACCTGGAGTTGCTGTATGGCGGTGAAGGGTCAGTTTTTCTTCACTGGATGGGGATTCTGCCATTCTTAATCTAGAGGAGGGCCCTCAGGCAAGCACGGAGTGGGGTCGGCTGATCTTTCATGTCGCAGATGTCGATGCATGCTGGAAGCATCTGATCGACCTGGGATTTGCAGCAGAAAAGCCGCGAAATGCTTCGTGGGGCGAACGGTATTTCCACATGCGCGATCCGGACGGGCATGAGCTGTCGTTCGCGCGGCCACTGAAATGAATAGTAGCGAGAGACGAAATTTCTACGCGGCGCTGAGGTCTGGATCAACGGGAATGTCCCACGCATCAAGCAGCCATTCTGGAATGTAACTGCGGTTCCTGTTCCGCTCGCACCAGCGGCGGAGTTCATCCGAGAATGCATAATTCTCTGGCAACAGTCGCAGTTGCGTGACCTGGAGTTCAAACTCGGTTGGGACTGCTGGACCGATTGAAACGGGATAGCCCTGGCTCCAGTTGGGATTGCCGCGCTTGCGAGTCATAGAATGTTTGATCTCGGCCTAAAAGCGGATCATACGCTGCGGCACTCGACTGGTGAATTGAATTTTTGCACGGCGTTTAAAATGAATTGAACAAGGAATAAATTGTAATGTCAGTGACGGTGGAAATGCACAACACGGGCGATTCCGACATGAAGGCGAACTTGATCCTTCCGAAGCCCGATCTGTCGGGCCTTTCAATGAGTTTCCGCTTGACTCTCGCCCAGTCGCAGCGCAGACTTTGTGCGAACATCCAATTGGGCGCACCGTTGAAGGAGTACCGTATGTATCGCCGCCCCGCTTCGTGGCCGCTCCCCCCTCAAGCCAAAAAAGTTCTTCTCATTGATCTCTGCCAAGCCACGCGCGAGGTGCGCGCTGCCGTCCTGCGAGATCACGGCATCGAAGTACATGAAGTCGAGGAGCTCTCCGGCGCCCGATTTCGCTGGAAAGCGAATCTCTACGATCTTGTAATGACCGCCGTCCGCCGTTATTCCCCAGGCGAAACTCTCGAATTCTACGAGCAGACCAGGGACGCACATCCGCAGCAGGGCTTCGCATTCCTCGTTGGGCCTCCGATCTACATCTCGCAGACCTGGCCAGGCGACGCTGGCCTCGATGATGCCTCGAGCGGGCAATGGGAACAGATGGTGCAGCGCTACGCGAGAGCTGCCTAAGATCTCTCGTCTTTCGGCGGCATTTTGCCGCAAAGCAAATTCTGCTCAACTCGGAGCAGACTAAATGGCGTTAAAAGTAGAGAACACAGATATCTGACGGCGTGTTTATTCTCCATTGCCAGGGTCGCATCGTGTTTGGCGATGAAGGGGCGGTGTTGCGCGAGAGAGTTAACAACATGCTGTCTGGAACGCCGAAGATTGTGGTTGACCTGCGGAGGGTGGATCACATCGACAGCGGCGGACTCGGTATCCTGGTAGGGCTCTTTGTCTCGACAAAAAATCGGGGTGGCGAACTCAAGCTAGTCTCTCCCAATCCGCACGTGAAGGAAGTGCTTCGCCGTACAAATCTTAATACGTTGTTCAGCGTATACAGAAACGACGATGAGGCGATCGCAGCCTTCCGCAAAAAGGCATGAGGTGATTCCATTGTGGTCGGATCAAGAGATACGTCTCACTAGGGCATGGTCTAGGCCATGGTAATTAGGATGGAGTGCCCCGGATGGATCGCGTTCGATTCATAACTCACCATGGCAAAACGATCTTATTGGTCGATCTGAGCAACTGTAGTGCACGGGAGGTGCTGAAGCTCGCGGGTAAGGTGCAGGGAATCGTAACTGCGCAACCGCCGAAATCTGTGCTTACCCTGAGTGATCTGACTGGAGCACAGTTCAGCCGCGATGCGTTCACTCGGATGAAAGAAGTTGCGGTGTTCGATAGACCCTACGTGAAGAGGGCGGCGATGGTGGGTGCCGAAAGTCTGCCCGAAGTCTTCTACCAAGCACTCAAGACCTTTTCCCGCCGAGAATTCCCGCGTTTCGAGACGCGGGAGGAAGCCCTCGAATGGCTGGTACGAGAATAAGGGAATAACCAGCCGTACCGAGCTAGGAATTATCAGCCTTGCAAAGCGCAAGCTCTCACTCAACTCTTGCCCGTCCCGCGTTTCGGCTGCTGCTTGATGGCTCGACCGTTACCGGAGTGTTCAGCCGGAACTCCAGAACCGTTTCCGAGGGCAACCGTATTTGCTGGCCTTTGGTTACGGCCTGCACGCCGGTGCCTGCTCCTGCGCCAATGCCCGCTCCAATGGCCGCACCTTTCCCCCCGCCCGTAAGTCCGCCGATCAGCGCTCCGACGGCTGCTCCGCCGCCGACCGTTTCCGCCGTCCGCTTGCCGCGAGAGGCCCCCTCCTTCTTGTATTGGTCTGTTTCAATCTCATAGGTTTTGCCGTTAAAGCTCAGCGTTGTCAGGGCCAAAGCCAGCTCCGAACGCCCAGCAAAGTGGCCGGCGCTGTTGAGCGCCAGTATCTCGCCATCAACATCCGCATCCTTAGGAACGATGACTCTACCCTCGGCGAGGATGGGCGATTCCAAAGATGCCCGGAACTTGTCGCCAGTTTTGTTCCGGTCCGAATCGATCGCATCAATAAGGCGGACCGACAAAGACGTCCCTTCGGGAATGGTCACTACGGTTGTCTTTGTTCTGACAACCTCCGGGCGAGAGGGCCTTGTCCGCGGTCGAGACGGCGACACCGGCGATGGCTGCGCCGGTGCACTGGCCGCGGCAGCCGGTGCCACCTGCAGGTTGTTCACGACGGTTTTGACGCCCTCCACTTGAGAGGCATCGTTTGCCGCGGCGATGCGTTCCAGGTCGCTGTTCACGTTTCCGGAGAGCGTCACCACGCCGTTAGTGTTTCCCACACTTATCTGCTTCGTGGGGATACTGGGGTCAGCATTGATTTTGTTCTGAACCTCGCTCGCGATCTCGACGTCGGTGGGCTTATGTGAACAGCCCGCGAATAGGGCAATAAGGAGCAGAATCGAAATCAAAATAAAATACAGGCCACGGCTACGTTCAGACTGCATAAGAATCTCCTAAGCTAACGTGTTTGCGAGCAACTCTGAAGGTAGCGGCTCACGTACAGTCGGTCAAAGGCCATGAGTGTAGATATCGAGTTGCCCGAACGTAATAAGGCCTGAGCGCTCACCGTACTCGGAGCACCTCCTTCAATTCCAGAACAAAAGATCCCATTGTTCTTGACTTCCCCCAAAGGCGGGGCGCAGAATGCGCGACGATCCTCGTTGCTCCCGCGAACGGACAACCGACTGGAGAACCGTATGGCTCTAAGTTTCGCGGCCGATGTGCGGCCGCTGAAGATACGGCGGATCTCTTCAGCCGGATCCTTGCCGGGCGTGCGGATGCGCGAGGGCAGAAACTTTTCCGCGCATAGATGCTCACAGAAATGGCACGCATGAGCGTCGAAGACGGTCTGGTGATGCAAATTCACCCGGCAGCGCGCGGAACCACAACCGGCAACTCTATGAGCGTTACGGGCGAGACATCGGCGCAGATATTCCTACTCCGACGAACTACGTTGATGCCCTCCGGCCACTGCTCGATCGCTGGGCAACGAGCTCATTCTCTTCACTCTAGATGAATCGACATACAGCCGGGAACTCGCGCCGTTAGCAGGGCACTACCCATGTTTGCGGCTGGGGGCCTCCTTGGTGGTTCCACGACAGTCCAGAAGGCATGATGCGATTCCGCGAGCACGTGACCGAAACAGCCGGGTTCTACAACACCGTCGGCTTTAACGACGACACACGGGCATTTTTCTCTATCCCTGGTCGACACGATGTTGCGCGGCGAATGGACTGTTCTTATCTCGCAAAGCTGGTCGCCGAGCACCGGCTGGACGAAGACGAAGCTTTTGTAGTGGCCGGCGATTTGGCTTACCAGCTCGTCCGCCGTGCGTACAAGTTTTGATGGACGGGACGCTCTTATGAATCGAGTCCACACGGAGATATGCCGCACCGGGACGGCAATTCGTCGGCAGAACGACGATGCATCGACGCGGCCTCGCGTGGTAACTTACATGGAGGTCGGAGGCGGAGACAATGCAATCTGGCGGATAACTTCAGTGTAGCCGTCACATGGCCATTGAGACGTCCCGCCGGGAAGCCGCGCGGGTTACGTGGCGCTCGGACAACGCGGTCTTGCTTCCGTAAGCGCAGCGTTCACTCGCGATATTCCAGAGGTACATGGCCGCGTATGCCCGCCACGGCCGCCAAGCTTCGGCGCGCTGCTCAAGCTCACGGGGAGTGTTCAAATCCAGCGCGTGCAGAAGACCGAGGTCGCCGCACGGAAACGCATCGGGTTCCCTGAGTGCGCGCATTGCCACGTATTGTGCTGTCCATTTTCCAATGCCGGGAATTTCACGTAGTCGAGCCAGAAAAGCCTCGGAGTCGACGATCCCTTCAAAACTAATCCGCCCATCGCAAACCGCTCGAGCGAGTGCCTGAATAGTTTCGGCTCGCTTCCCAGGCAATCCGATGCTGGCCAGCCTGGCCTCGGCGAGAACCTCTGGTGCGGGAAACAGATGTGTGAGTCCACTTGCTGGGTGAAAAGGCTGCCCAAAAGCTCTTGCCATCCGGCCGGCAAGAGTGGTCGCGCCCTTGACGCTGACCTGCTGACCGAGGATAGCTCGCGTCGCCAGTTCAAAACCATTCCAGCAGCCAGGCACGCGTAGGCCAGGCTCGGAGTCAACCCGCCTCGCCAACAGCGGGTCGGTTCTCAGACTCTGTACGATATCGGTCCAGTCTGCACTCAGATCAAACATAGCGCGAATTCGCTCAGTGATAAGAAAAAGAGAGCGTGGATCGCCAAATTGAACGCGTACGGCGAGTGCATCGTTTCCTTCGTCGATGGAGACCTCAACACAGCCATGGTTGCCATGCAAGGAAATCGAACGACGATAATTGCCAATGTCCACTACTTCCACGCCGGGCGTGGCCCGGGGTGCAAGAAACGCCAGCATACCGTTCCAGTGGTAGGGAGGACGGAAACGAAGGCGGAAGAGGTACTGATTTTGTGGCTGGACAACCGTGTGCCGCACAAGCCGGCGAATATGAGTCGGGGTTCGATGGTAGACCTTGCGGATGGCGGCATTGAATCGCCGCACACAACCGAAACCAGAAGCCAGAGCGACCTGGTTCATCGGCAGACTCGTCTCGTCGATGAGCTTTTTCGCAAAGTGCAGACGACGGGTCTGAGCCACGGCACTGGGCGTCGCACCCAGGTGCCGGAGAAACAGGCGGCGAAGATGGCGCGAGCCAACTCCCAGCCGCTCTGCGAGAACCTCCACTCCGCCGTCCTCGAGCGCGCTCTCATCGATCAGCCGCAAGGCGCGCGAAACTGTGTTCGAAGTTCCTAACCATGCGGGAGTTCCGGGTGAGCATTCCGGCCGGCAGCGCAGACAGGGGCGAAAACCAGCTTCCGCCGCTGCGGCGGCGCTAGGGTAATAACGAACATTTTTTTCTTTCGCCGTCGGAGCAGGACAAATCGACCGGCAATAAACTCGACTGGTGAGCACACCGATAAAGAACTTGCCATCGAAACGCGCGTCACGCGACAGTCTCGCTCGCGAACACACTCGCCAATCCAGCTCCATAGGTTTCGCAAATCATGATAGTCGCTCCCGAGGAGCAAAGTAGACGTTTTCGGACCAGGCTCCCCAATCCGCATGTGTGCCCACTTTTTTGAGCGGGGGTCGTTACGGCTTCTACCCAACTTTTGTCGCGGCTTCTTTCCGTGACCGGCACGGCGGGACATCGCCTTCGTCGACAGCGAGGTCCGCAAACGTCCATCCCGTCAGGGAGCGGAGTCCGCAAACGTCCAACCTTCTTCTGCCAATCGATCTATTTTGATTTGCGTAGGTGCACCTGCCGAGATGGAGTGAGTCAGTTTCTATTTCCCTATCGAAAAATTCGAGGGCAGCCGCGAAAGGCAAAGGTGCAGACCGGAGTTCGTTCAGCGGATCCAAAGACCCAAAGGAGAATGTCATGAAATCGAAGATGTTCAGATGCTTGACCTCAATGGCCCTGTTTGTTGCGCTGGCGATACCATTTCGGCTCGCTGCCCAATCCCATTACAGCGTAGTTGAACTCGGCGAACTCGGCGGTACGGCAGGCTCAGCCAACGGCATCAACGATCGGGGTTGGAACACCGGCACCGACAACTTGCCGGGAGACTTGACGACGGCCGCTACTCTTTGGGTGAACGGATCAACCGTCCCTCTCGGCAACCTCGGGGGACTAAACAGCGCAGTGGCCTGGCCGGTCAAGAATAACAATGGCGTGATCGTGGGTATCTCTGAAACGGCAGACGCCGATCCTCTTGGAGAATATTTTTCGTGTTATCCCTTCTTCGCCACGGGTATTCCCACAGGGCAGATCTGCAAAGGTTTTCGTTGGCAGAACGGGCAGATGACAGCATTGCCACCGTTCCCTGGCGGTTACAGCAGCTACGCCACCGGCGTCAATAACCGCGGTCAAGTGGTCGGGTGGGCAGAGAACGGTATCCACGATGCAACTTGCGACCCGTCCTTCCAGATCTTGCAGTTCAGGGCGGCGATCTGGCAACCGGACGGCCAGATGCTAGAACTCCCACCGCTGCCCGGCGACAGCACCAGTGCGGCGACAGCCATCAATGATCTCGGTCAGGTGGTCGGTATCTCCGGCGATTGTGGTATCGCGGTCGGAGGTGTTAGCGCTAAACACGCGGTGCTTTGGCAAAACGGCGTTCCGCATGATCTTGGAAACATCGGAGGCGATGCCTGGAATACGCCCACAGCCATCAATAATCAAGGGACGATCGTCGGTTTCGCCAACACCGCCCCTGGCACCGCAAGAATTTATGAAGCATTCATCTGGACCAAAGCGGGCGGCATCAAGTCCCTGGGCAAGGTTCCGGGCGATCTCCGCAGTACTGCCAACGGCATCAATGAAAAGGGCGACAAGATCGTAGGTCTGTCTAGAGGAGGGCCGCACCTCTTCCGTGCGATCCTGTGGGAGAACACCAAGTTGACCGATCTGAACTCTCTGACTGAGCCGGGTTCGCCCTTTCTGCTACTGGCGGGGGACATTGATCAACAAGGTCATATTGTAGGGGAAGCGTTTGATCCGAATACGGGCGAGAGTCCGGGCTTCATCGCGACTCCCGTTCCCCCGGGGGCTGCTGTGTCCTCGGCGGTGCACGCAACTCCGCAGGGGAATCTTGCCGAGAACGTTCGACGGCAGATTGAGCGGCGGCTAGGACTAGCAGGTGAGCCGACAACGCCGCGGTGAGCGCCCGCAGAAGATAGCGATCGCCACGCTGGAGACATCCGCGAACTTAACTTGCACAGGCCGTGACTGTAGGTAGGGAAATCCCTACCCACGTCTCCTCAGAATCGGAAACCAGTGCGCAGTCGGCCTTGACGAACACATTTATGCACTGCTTCCTTCGCAATTGCGTGGAATGTCCGAACTGCCTTACTCGATATCTAGTTGCCTTCAGCCCCTACGGCAACGGATCGTACCTCGTGCCCGCGTTCGCGGGAGTCTCGGATGAGTACATACTTTACTGCTCCTGTGGCAGACCACCGGTGTCCAGCCGCTGGCGGTGCAACGAATTGAAGAGGTATGCAGTCTCCAAGGTGGCCCATGATCGCGGCTACGGAACCTCCGCGGAGATTGTGCCGGTGGACCACAGTTACGGAATTCGTCGTTCGAGGTGACCAGGATGATCGATGCAAATTCGAAGGATGACGGGAGAAACCCGAAGTGAGCTCCCGCGCTAATTGGTCAATTGCGGGCACCCTTTCCGCCGTATTACTTTTCGCCGGAATGGATGGCTTCGCCAATCACCCAGTCGCAGCAGCAGAGGCTGTGAAATCCTCTGCTTGTTTGGCGCCACAATATCGAGAGTTCGATTTCTGGATCGGCGACTGGAATGCGTTCGACTTCTCCGACCCCAACACGACCGTGGCCCGCACCAAGGTGGAAAAGATGCTTGATGGTTGCGTCTTGTTCGAGAACTACGAAGGAGCAAACGGTCTGAACGGTCGAAGTTTCACTATCTACGATGAATCCCGAAAAGCGTGGCATCAGAGTTGGGTGACGAATCGCGGCGAGCTCCTTCAACTCGATGGCAGCCGTAACGCTGATGAAATGGTGCTCACTGGAGCGGATCAGACAACAAATGGGAACGAGAGGCAGGTTCGTGGTACCTGGAAGCGAGTCCGTAGAGGCGTTCGCGAGACTGCGGTAACTTCGACCGACGGTGGGAAGACTTGGAAGCCATGGTTTGATCTTATATTCCGGCCACGTACAAAGGCTTCCAATGGCGACGATGTCAAGGCTGTGGCGGATCTGGACACGCAATACCAGGCTGCAGTTCGGCGAAACGATGCAGCCACAATGCAGCGCATCCTAGCCGACGATTTCATACTCGTTACCGGTTCCGGTACGACTTATACCAAAACTGATTTACTCGAAGAAGCACGCAGTGGACGAATGCGCTACTCACATCAAGAGGACACCGAACAGACTGTCCGCATTTGGGGCGATACGGCCGTCGTTACCGCGAAGCTGTGGGAAAAAGGGATCCAAAAAGGAATGCCTTTCGACTACACGCTTTGGTTCAGTGATACCTACGTCCGCACTCCAACGGGCTGGAGATACGTGTTCGGCCAGGCTTCGTTGCCGCGATACGAGCGGCAGCGGTGAAGCCATCTGCCAGAGATGGCTGAAGCACGCGGCATTTTCGATTACATCTCCACGCGACCACTCCCAGATGGTCGCTTTGCCATAACTACGATATTACTTCCCGCAAGCAGGAGAGGAATACCAACAAACGCAACAGAATCGAGATAAGGATCCGAGTTTGCGTGTTGAAACAGACTGCGGCTGCCGCGTAGCGCGGCAGAGGAATTATTACAGTCTCGGGCCGGTGCTAGGCGTGGTCTCCAAATTGCTTGGCCTATCGAGAACGTTCCGAACCGCCTTGGTCAATGCGTCTGATCCAGCGTCCAAACCTAGAGATGATTTTTCGAGGTAGGCGGCGGCACCTTCGCTAAGGAGCTTCGCCTCGTTCGTTTGTGAAAGTCCACTGAGCACTATTGCCCATGCCGAATGCGAACGAACTGTGTGGCGTATAGAAATACGCCACACTCGTTTCGCCCGACACTGTGGCAGGCGGGGCGGCCTTCCTAGGATTGCGCTTGTCTTCGTTAAAAACGCAGGCTCGTGTATATACGTCGCAACACTTTCGCACCTGTTCCATTCTGCTGAGGCCCAGTTTTAGGAGGGCTGAATGCCAGTTCCCTATGGCACACTGTGCCGATGACCAGACTCTCTCGCCCACAAGTCCAGGGAATCCTCGAAACCTGCATTAATGTCTCGGATATGAACCGTGCTCGCACCTTCTACGAGTCTCTATTCGGGTTCGAGGTCATGGCAGGTGATGAACGCTTCTGTGTCTTCCGGGTTGGTCACGATGTGTTATTGCTTTTCACCGAAGGGGAGTCAAAGAAGCCGATACAACGATACAACTTGAGGGCGGAATCATTCCGCCGCATGAGACCCAAGGTGCGGGGCACTTTGCCATCGCTGTTTCCCCGGATGCGCTGGACGACTGGCGGGCATTACTCCGGGAGCGAGGAGTCGAGATCGAGTCTGAGGTTCGATGGGAGCGGGGAGGAACCAGCCTGTATTTTCGAGATCCAGACCACAATCTTGTCGAGTTGGGGACGCCTGGAATTTGGCCAAACTATTAGTTCTGGGCAGCCACCCCCACGGCCTTCGCGTCCACACTTGTCCCAGCACTGCCGTAATCTGCCCGTACTGCCAAGGCCACATCACAATACCGATCCATGGCATCCCATGCCAAGCTCAAGCTGGCAGTGATCTTGTGTGGACTGAGTTCCTATTTCTCATTTGCCCAACAAGAAGTTCGGACAGCGAAGAGCTCTCAAATTTCTGAGATCCAGAAAGATGCAGGCCCCGATCATCAACAGATGACAATGACCGCAGACGACGGCTTGGCCATCATTGCTGCCTCACTCGACTCTCTCCGCCTAGGTGCAAAGCGAGACTGCTCGCACCTCGTCCATGCCATCTATGTTCGTGCTGGATTTCGGTACAGCTACGTGCGTTCGTCGGACCTCTATGCCGGAATTGATGAATTTCAGCGTGTGCCAGATCCTCAACCAGGAGACTTGGTTGTTTGGCGCGGGCATGCGGGGATCGTTGTGAATCCCGCACAGCACATTTTCTTTAGTGCAATGCGTTCAGGATTGGGAATAGATAGCTACGAGGCACCTTATTGGAGGCGGCGAGGCGAAGCGCGCTTTTATCGCTACATAAAAGATAAGGGGCTGACAAACTCTCAGCCAGGCTTTGTGCTAACACATCAGCACGATTAGCCTTGTTCAACTGATGCATCCTTCACTGAGTGGCGTCACTTGGCGCTTGGGTTCCAGCACTCAGGACTAAGGTCACAAGACATACGCGAAGACGGGGACTCTGGCAACTACCCTCGATACCCCATCGCTTGCGAGTTCAGGTGAAAAGCAGAAAAATTCATATGTGCTCGTCAATTAGGGCGTGCTCATGGAGAACGTACCGCCTTCGGCGCAGGCACCACTAAGGACCGAGTAGTCCCCGCTGATACTCGTGGCTTGATCGTTCGTATTTCCGAGGGCGTTAAAGATACCCTGTGTATCGCGTAGACGGACAGCACTCCCCACCTGATTGCCCGTGACGGTGAGGTCAGTGAAACACGGAGAGCCACTGAAGCTCATCGTTCCGTTCAGATTGCCGTGGCTATCCTCGCGCAGATCTGTGTGAACGTAAGCGTGCCATTAACCGAACTGGTATCGCCAGACCATCGGGAACTATCAACAGTTGGAATGAAGTTGGCGAAAAAAGTCCCAGTGTCGCCGCCATCACAGGAGCCACTGATTGAATAACTCCCGCTGATGGTGATCCCGTCTGTGCTACCCGGCACTGTAATGTTGTCAGGACCATCACTTTCCCGAATGGTGAGATCTACCGCTTGTTGATCGACTGTGCCGGTCAACGTGCCCTGGCTCGCACAAGGGGTTCCGTTCAGTAACACCAGCGTCGAGGCAAGACTGGTGCCGCTTTGAACGATGAACATATCGAGGTCAGTTGTAGTTGGCGCTATCGAGGAAGTGATGGTTGCGTGCCAGTTGCCAGAGACATTGGCGTTCCCACGCGGATGGCTATTGGATGAATCTCCGCCGCACCCTGCCAGGAAAACCACAAAGATGACAACCGCCCAGAACGCCCCGCTCCATACATGTGCGGCCATACTCCGCCCCCGAAGATTGAAGAAGCTTACTTCTCTGCTTCGGAGTACCTCAATCAGGCGAATAGCGTATTTCGGGTAAGAGAATCAGGGACGGTCTTGTGACTGCTCAGTCGCATCATGAACCCGTCAGCTGCTCGTCCCTTGTTCTCAATCCACGCGCATCATGTCGCGTCGGAAAACCTAGACTTCTCTTCTCTTGCTCTCTCCCACTGCTGCTGCGCTCGTTGGACATCCTGACAATAGGGACAGTTTGGGTCTGAGCAATAGAAATCAACGTCGTGAGAGCTCGGCTGACTGGTTTGCGGGAAAGGCATATGGCCTCCTGGAGGAAATAAGGAGCCACAGGAGAGGGACTACCGCGGGTGGCCCGAAAACGTACTTACCTTAGTATGCTCCAGAAAATCGTGGACAGAACGTGAAAATTTAGCTTTTTAGCCTCGCTCGTTCAGGCATACCTCCCAGGCCGAGAGCACCAGCCAGAGAGGGCTCTGTAGGGGACCTGAGTAGCCCTTTTCTGTCCTACAATGCAGCGTTTATCGCCTTTCTCTGCTAAACCGAATTCGATGGAGCAGCGGTCGCATCACACTATCAGGGTCTCATGATGTTGCTGTGCGTTTCGTTGTTTGTAGCGGCCAACCTTCTTGCGCTGGTTATTGCGATCAAGGTTCTCTGGTGATCGTGGAATGCTTCTTTGTCCGGGCCGAATCATTTCGGTTCGCCGCAGACGTGATTCTCAAAGCTCTCGCCTATTTGAGTTTCAAAGTCTGCCCATTCGTTTGTGGAAGGATGCTTCGGGACGAATCGAAACCTCCAGTTACAATTTGGAGTTGAGCACACAAAATGGAGCTCACTTCGATCATCGAATTTTTGCACCGGTGTGCGTTCCAAGGTTCGGCCCCACATTTCTCTTGCCAGAGTCGGGTCACAATACCGCCTTTCTTAATTCTAAAGCGACAGTCCTTGGTTCATTCACGCAGCGTATAACCCATTCGTGGGATGGCAAGTAGCCCGTTGGTGCCATTCACGCCTCCAGGTGGAAGGCTTATGGTTCCGACAAACAGTTCTGGGGAGGGCTGTTCAACGAGCGTCCCATGGCTCAAAGGGGAGCCTGGGGCGTTTGTTTTTTTAACGGCCCAAAGTTGATTCGCCTGCCCAGATGAAGCAGCAGCCAGTTAAGCTGCGGCTGCGATATCAGATTCGATGTCGGAGATTGTATATTCCTGAGTTTTGTGGCAGGCGGGGCATTCGAGTCTACCCCAATGCTGAACGATCTCTCTAAGTTGAGCTGAGAACTGTGTGCGACAGTGCTTGCAGAGAAATTGAAAAACCAGTGGCGCTGGCATACGAGGAGGGCTTCTTTCAAGGGGAGGGCTGACTGGCCTAGAGTAGCCGAGTTTTACGTGCCAGACAAGTTAATTTTGTTATCCTGAACCGTTTCCATGCACCCATTTCATCCAATGCCCCTCAAGAAGCGGGCTTTGCCATGCATCACCCAGAGTGGCTGTTTGACCTCAAGTACGATGGGCGTTCAACCTCAGTTGTCCTCTTCACAGGTCATCCCTTCGCCGTTCATGGTCGCCATGCAGCACATTGCGGAAATCGCGTATTAAAGTTGAACGCCGCTCCTCGCCAATCCAAAATCGTGGGCTACACGTACCAGAGGTGAAAGAACGGGCAAATTACCTGTATTATCCTTGCTCCTCGAATCGGGCAGAAGCAGAGAGAATGACCCTCCAATGAAAATCTTGGCTGATGCGCTGCTTCTCGTGCTCACCTCTTGCTTTGCTTTGGCAGATGGAACCCGCACGATTTCTGGTTTGGTTCTGGACGAGCAGCAGGGAGTTGTTAGGGGTGCTGTAATCACTGCTCGTTATGGGTCTGGCGAACAGACAATTGTCAGCGATGACGAGGGTCGTTTTCGACTGGAAGTTCCTTTCCAAGATGTAAGACTGACGGTGATCGGCAAGTTTATTTCCCCAAACGAGCGCACCGTTCCGGCCACCGATCCCAAGGATGAGATCCTGTTGCGGATCAGCTATAAGATTCCCCCTGGACACGAGAATCTTGTCATCACTGCCAGTGCGCTAGATCCGACAATTGACCGGCGAAATGATGCCATCTACTCCAAAACCCTGTTTGGCCGTGATGATCAACTTTTTGACACCCTCGCGGCTGGGATTAACGCGGGTCAGCACGAAGGTGGAGGAAAATCACTCGAAATTCGCCGCTTTGGGTTCAATCTCGACCACGGAGGTGTGAACGGCGGCTTGAAAGTGCTGGTAGATGATGTCCAGCAGAATCAATCCACGCAGGGTCATGGTCAAGGCTACTTAGGTGCCCTGAAGAGTCTCACCCCTGAACTTGTGGATGATGTCGATATTCTGAACGGCCCGTTCAGTGCGGAGTACGGGGATTTCTCTGGGCTTGGAGTGGTACATATCCGGCTCAAAGAGAGTCTCCCCGATCAGGCTACAGTGCGTTTGCAAGGGGGATCATTTGGCGCATATCGGGGCTTTGTTGCTTACAGTCCGGCAATTCAAAACGCGGATGCCTTCATTGCCTATGAGGGTGCTCACACCGATGGCCCATTTGAGAATCCCTTGCGCTACAACCGTCATAATGTGACCGGAAATTACACCCTCCACTTGAACACAGAGGACTCACTTGGTTTCAAGCTGAATGTTGGGAGCAATGATTTTTTCTCCTCGGGGCAGATTCCCCTTGATCTCGTCGGCAAGGGGCAATTGGATCGCTTTGGCTTTATTGACCCGTTCGATGGTGGAAGAGTCCGACTTGGAACCTTCGGAACATATTACAAACATGATTTTGCTTCGGGCGACATCTTCAAGATTGACGGGTTTCTGGCACGATCACTGTTCGATCTCTACTCCAACTTTACGTTTTTTCTGAACGACCCGGTGCATGGAGATGAAATTCAGCAACATGATTCCCGGCTTCAGCAAGGCGTGAATGCACAATACCTTCATCCCTTCAAACTTCTCGGTCGAGCTGCGCTGCTCACGCTTGGCTCAAATTTCCATGATAACGAGATCAATGTCGGTCTCCTCCGTACTCAGGATCGTGTACCACTTGCTATGACGACGAGTGCTCGTGCTCATGTCACGAATACAGCCGGGTATGTGCAACAGGGGGTAGAGTTCGGGCACTTGCACTTCGATGCTGGATTGAGATTCGATTATTTTAGGTTCGATGTTCAGAATCAGATTGATCCTGCCGAGGGAAGGCTACAGGGAGCATCTCGGTTCCAGCCCAAAGCAAACTTGTCGTACTCACCATCGAGCCGAGTGCCGCTGACTTTATTTGCTAGTTATGGCCGTGGCATTTCCAGCGAAGATGCTCGTGGAGTGGTGCAACGTCCTGGTGCGCCCAAAGTTTCCACAACAGATTTCTATCAGCTAGGGACATCGCACAATCTGCGAAAATTCTCTCTGAGCACAGATGTGTTCTTAATCGACCGGTCGAATGAGCAGGTTTACATGCCCGACGATGGAAGCTTCGAGTTGAAGGGGCCGAGCCGCTCGTATGGATGGGAAGCAAAGACATCAGTGCAGGTTACCCGGCAACTGAGTCTGAATGGCGGTTTCACTCAAGTGTCCAATGCGTTTTATCGAGGTACTCGCCCAAGAGTCTACGTTGACAGTGCCCCTCATTCGATTGCAAAGGCCGGTCTCACTGTCGCTGAGTGGAAGGGGTTCAACAGTTCCCTGCGTTATAGGCATATCAGTGCATACAGACTGGACGGACTTAATCCCAGGATTCTTGCGTCTGGATTTGATGTCGTGGACCTCAGCGCGGCGAAACGAATCCGGCATGGACTGGAGGTTAATTTCGCCGTGGATAACTTGAACGACAAGCGATATTGGGAAACGCAGAACTATTTTGAATCCCAGCCCACATCTGACCCGATGTCCCGTGCCTTCCGCGTCCATGCCACACCTGGGTATCCGATTGGTTTCACAACAGGACTAACTTTCCGCTTGGGAGAGAAATAACAAAGCGAGACCAAGAGTGCGAAGCTTCTAGCCTGCCTTTTGTCTCGCACCGGCCATCTCCTGTCAATTGCATGGAGAGATTTCAAATTACTGGCACGGAATGATCAACGTCTGCGCCAACCCATCCACATACCGAAACCAACTCCCGCTAGCAGAGCACCCGCCAGCTTTCTTCGGTCGGTAATCGCAATGAAACGGGTCTGCTGTGTACTCACCTCGATGACGCCCACGGGAGTAACTCGTACTCCACCGCCACCCCCACCACCTTCGCCTCGTGCGTTGGTGTTGCCCACCCCTCCAGTACCTGCCCCCGCACCGTAGCCATACATTAACTTTGCAACCGGGATGATCGTCCTTCCGTGGGCCGCAATCGGTTCACCGTAGATGGCTTTCACGCTTGCTTGGCCGAGAATATTTTCCTTCAGCGATTGCAAAAGCGCCAGACTGCCCATGGGACAACTCCTTGAGCGAACATTATCCTACCAATGCCAAGCCAAGGTCAGCATTCAACTATTCTGAGTGGCTTTTTCGCAACGAATTCAAGAGAGCGGTCCTCAGCCATTGCTCGCTTGATAGAAGCAATCACCGGTTCCAGCCCTTCTAAAATTGCCCGGTACTCTTCGGTCTGTTGAATATCGCGCAGATCAGCTTGCCAGTCCTCGGAAACTCTCTGGTTCTTCTGTTCCGAGTCGAGGATTGCAACCAAAGCTCGATAATCGGCACACGTTCTGATGTAGTCTCGGAGCACTCTAATAATTGTGTCCCGCTGTTCCGTGGTCATCTCAGAGAAGAAGACGCGATTTTGGGGAAAGACGTTGCAAATAGAAGTGAGTATTATTCGTTCACTTTTTTCGCTTTACCCAGAAGAGATTCATTGAGATTGCAAGCAGGATTGCCCCAACAATCCGAGCAGCAAGAGGACGCTCCTCAAACGGGGTCCACTAACCAGTTCTGAACGAGTATTCAAATCTCCCAAACACTTGTGACTAGTTTCATCTGCTGACCCGCTGACTCCTCGGGCAGTATAACGGGTGACGCACGACGGCGAAATGTTGCTCACACATCTCTCTTTTTATGCAGCGCGCAGTAAAAGGACCGGGGGCGAGGGCGGAAAGGCCAGGGAGGCCTGGCAATAGACTAACTGAGAACTTCGGCGATAGAAGCTTTAACGTCAGTATCGTGCATGGTTTTTTATCGAGCCGATATATTCGATCCAGCATTTCAAATTGCACGCAGCGTTAGTGTTCAAACCTCAGTTTTCATCAAAGTTCCCATCAGGCACTTCCGGGCGACATCTGAGATCTCGGAAGTCTCGAAGTCTAGTAAAGATCGTGAACGTTCAAGACATTCGCAAACTCCTGAGCGACGCGCGTGCAGCACCGCCAGCGATCTGAGGCATAACGACTAGCTCCAGAGTGGTGACATCCGAAAGCTGAACCTGGTATTCCTCAATCTCGCGAGGGGCCTCAGGTGGGCTAAAATTCCATTGCTGACGCACAATATCTCGAAACGAGCGCGCGCCATCTGAAGACCATCGCAAGACGAACTCTTGCGTGCGTGTTGTCTGTCTTTCTTCAAAAACAAGTGATATGTGTCTTAACGTTTGTGGCTGATCGAAGATCAGCCGAATGGTTTGACTTCCGGGCGCAGCTGCACGCCAGCCCGGGCTTTCTCCCGAGACTAACGCAGATTCCACCGGAAAACCCTCTTCTTCCGACGTGACCTCAACCACGGCTGCACGCTCAAGGTCCAGCCAATTTTCACCCAGAGGCGGAACGGCCGATAAAGCTGAACTTAGGATTCGCTTGCGCATAATGGACTTATAGGATTGCTTGGTATCCTATCGCTATCCTCTCCTCGATTATTGATTGAGGACAGATTTAGCCGCCCAATCAAGGGCGTGGGGGCACGCGTGTCCAGAGCGTCTCCTGTCGCTTCCGCGTGTGGCATCACAGGCGCGTTGCTCAAGGATTACGATCCTCGAGGCTGTTTTTCTCGAGGAGTACACTGAACAGGCGATAGGCTGTGATGGGAATGACAAACAGCAGGCACCCGATCGCGCCAACCGCAAACATCCACATCAGAACTCTGAAGATTGCCTCAAACATTGACATGCCTCAAGTAAACCAAAGCGTGAGGGATTTTATCGTGCTCAAGGCACCTTGAAGAAATAAGACGCCATGACAGTCGGCATTGCCCTTTGCATCCTGGTAATATTGGCCGGCTCAACCTGACATCCGGACTCTCAGGAATGTTAAGGTTTCTACAGCTTTCCATCCGTACCCACTGTCGCGTGGACGATCACGAGGCAGGTATAGCGGATACAACACGACCACTGCCTCAGCAGTTCACGAAGTTCACCAAACGGTTTCCAATCAACCGCTTCGAGTACTCAGAACAACCCTCCACTGCGTGAAGTGTCAAA
>QIAA01000198.1 GCA_003224905.1 Acidobacteriota bacterium | reverse complement strand
CGGCGACTGGCGTGTGGAACGAAAAATGGGTAACGGCCGCATAGCTGAGAGCACGGTGCACGGTGAATGGTCCCTCAAGCATCACTACATCCAGCTGCATTACGGTTTTGCCGATAAGTCGCCGGACTACGAAGCGCTCATATTCATTGGCTTTGTTGAGCCCGAAAAAACTTACGCCTGTCACTGGCTCGATGCTTATGGTGCGGGTTTCGACGCGCCCGGTCGAGGCAAGCTCGATAACGAAAAACACTCGATTGAATTTCGATGGGACTCGAAAGAAGGCGCACTGACGAACAAGTTCACGTTCGACTCGCAGGCCAAGACGTGGACATCGCTGATTCGTCAGGTGGAAAAAGGCGAGTGGAAAACGTTCGCCGAGGAAAAGTGGACAAAGAAATGAAATCGTGCGGCCACAACGGATCTAACCAATCGATGAAGCCAACCCAGCACTTTGTTGTAAGCTCTCGACCGATGTGCACGCTAATTGTCAAAGTGCTGGGTGGCTTATCTCTTTCTCGTTAGCCTTGCATAATGTCACCTCTACCGAAGAAACACCATGGGTTTAGATAATGCGTCAATTAAGTTCGTATGTGCCGCAAAGTCACTGGGTGTTGATTTCAGCAACAGTTTGATGCTGGGTCGCCAGCGCCTGCTTTCGGACGCAAGTGCCCTCCAAGAGGTATTCGCAATCCATGGGATCAATCTACGGGCGACGGAGTTTCTACATGCAAACAAGTATGGGGAAGAGTTTTTTTCGCTTCTCGGCGCGCACGAAATCAATTCCATGGACTATTCTTCCTACGAAGGCGCGACCATCCTCCACGATTTGAACTCTCCAATACCTGCTGACCTGAACCAACGATTTTCCGTGGTTTACGATGGGGGGACCATTGAACACATATTCAACGTTCCCCAAGCATTGAAGAACTGTATGGAGATGGTTCAGGTTGGCGGTCATTTTCTTCAGGTTAACATTGCTAATAATTATATGGGACATGGATTCTGGCAGTTTAGCCCCGAGCTATTGTTTCGAGTATTCTCGCCGGCGAACGGATACGAAGTTAAGATTGTATTATTGCATGAGGTCGTGTCTCAACGTGCTTGGTATGTTGTTTCGGACCCAGATCAGGTTCACCAGCGTGTGACATTGTGCAACAGCAATCCAACCTACATACTGACCATTGCTAAAAGGATCGCCAAGTGCGAAATCTTTTCCCAGCCACCACTCCAGAGCGATTATTCGGCTATCTGGAGTCGCTCGGATCGCGCATCTCGAACGCAACCGCAACCATCATCAAATTCGAATCCTGAAGATCAAGTATCTAAGAAGATCGCTCAGAAATTTCGAATGCGAAGATATTTGTCAAAATCTGTGGAAAAGCCTTTAAGGGTCATTTGTCATCGTGCCCTTGCTTTGAAGACCGCCTTAACAAGGACGTCGCCATTTAACCGCCCTTACTATAGAGGCATTTCTGAATACAAACTCCTCCGTGGGATGCTTGAATGATTAATACCAATTTTGAGATCAAATAGATCAAACAAGTTTTGGGTGAGACCTAACCAATCGATGAGCCAACCCAGCACTTTGTAGTAAGCTTTCGATTGATGCGCACGCCAATTTTCAAAGTGCTGGGTGACTTATCTCTTCCTCGTTAGCAGGAATGGTTACGGTGAAACTTCGCACATTTGGGTTTCTTGCCTTCGTCCTGGTGGGGCTTCTCTTTTCTTCCTGTGCGGCACATCCCCGACGCGTCGCCATCGGCGGCCCGGCTCCCGCCGGTGCAGCCGAATTGAAAATCACGCAGAGCATCATCCCCCCAGAGAAATGCGGACGTCCCTTGCATCGGCCGATGCGTCCGACATTTATCACTATTCATTCGACCGACAATACTTCTCGTAGCGCCGACGCATTGCATCACGCGCTCGCCATGAACAAGGGGCTGCGAAGCCGTCACAATCGAACCGGATTTCTCACTTGGCATTTCACTGTGGACGATCATTCCATTTACCAAAGCCTCCCGACTAACGAAACCGGAGAGCATGCTGATTACGAAGGCCAGGGAAACAGGTCGTCCATCGGGATCGAAATGTGTGTAAACCGGGGCAACAATCTTGGCATCACTATCGACCGCACCGCGCAACTCACAGCCAAACTGATGCGTCAATATGATATCCCTCTCAATCATGTTGTCCCGCACATGCACTGGCGCATGATCCGTTACAGTGACGGCCGCGATTTGGGGTTCAAAAAATGCCCGAGAATCCTGCTCGATGGCGGTCGTCTTGGTCCAAAATGGAGTGCATTCATGGCCAAAGTCTCATTTTACGCACGATAAAGTCGGCAACGACGTCAGCTCCGGCGTTCATTTGGGCACGATGATCCTGTTTTTGCAAAAGAGATCTAACCAAACGATGAAGCCAACTCCGAAAGCTTTGACTCATTCGCTCCCGCTCATTTCGACCTGTCGGTTTGCCCATCTATGTCGCTCGCGTCCCCGCGGCTCCATTCGCGAGCAGGCTGGCCCCATTGCGAAATGAGTTCAGCGTGTTTACCACGACACCCTGCCGCGGCTTACCTCAGCTACTTTTGCAAAATAGCTGGGGGCACGCTTCTCTTTCTCGTTAGGCTTTAGCAAACGTAGGATATGAAACGGTATGAATACAGTGCCGCTCGTCAAAGGTAAGATAACGTTCGAGGAGGTAGCACCGCCGTTCACTGGTGCGACAATGTATGTGCGCCTGGAAAACATAACTGCCGCCGACATCGCTTCCGAGACGGTTGCTGACTACGTCGAACGGGACGTAGCTTTCGACCCAAAAACCTCCGGCGACTTATTATTCGCCATAGCCGGCAACCCTCCGGACCCCCGAGCCAGCTATGCGGTCAGGGTGCATATCGACGTTGACGGAGACGGAGAGGTGAGCCAGGGTGATTTCATAAGCATGCAAAGCTACCCGGTGATCACTTTTGGCCACCCAAGGGAAGTATCAATTCTCGTCCGACAGGTAAAGTAATGGTATCTCAACCAAGAACAGGGGTGTAAGAAAATGGCAAAAGAAGAGTTTCGTTCAAGCCCGGAAGTACGCACAGGTTTTGTCAAAGGCAATACCTTTGGATACCGCCCTGTCCGATACAGTGTCATCGACGGCGAGGCCATCTTCGAGGGCGACATCGTGTTGGGAAGTGTCGACGAAATGGAGCGGCTGGTCGTTGAGGTCAACAAGGAGAAAGATACAAAGCCCCGCGCCGTCATCATCACAGGGGCACAGTTCCGTTGGCCGAGCGGCGTTGTACCTTTCACTATTGATCCCGAGCTCCCCAATCAAGGGCGCGTCAACGACGCAATAGCCCATTGGCATAGTCGCACGGGTATCAGATTGGTCGCCCACACCAACGAGTAGAACTTTGTGACCTTCAGGCCTGGAGAGGGATGTTCGTCATCGATTGGCATGCGAGGGACTGGACAGCAGTTCATTACGCTGGCCCCAGGGTGCGACAAGGGCAGCACGATCCACGAGATTGGTCATGCCGCCGGTCTCTGGCATGAGCAGAGTCGCGAAGACCGAGACCGATTCATACGGATTCTTTTCGAGAATATCGAGGCAGGGAAGGAACATGACTTCAACCAGCATATTACCGATGGTGACGATATAGGCCGATATGATTTTGGGTCAATAATGCACTACGACAAATTCGCGTTCTCGAAGAACGACCAGCCCACTATTGAGACTCTGCATGGTGAGTCTATCGGCCAGAGAAGCGGCCTCAGTGACGGCGATGTTCAAGCCGTCAACTTCATGTATCCTCTTTCGATTCCATTAATCTTGAAGCCGGGGCTGTACACCATCCAGCAGCAGAGCAATGGCCGGTTTGTGGATGCGCATGAATACTCGGGAAAGGACTTCGGGCTGGTCACACGCCCTGCGCAGAATAACCGCACCCAGCAATGGATTCTAATACCTGTGGGAGGCGTGTTTAGAATCCAGCAAAAGAGCAATGGCCGATTTGTCGATGCGCATGAATACTCGGGAAAGGACTTCGGGCTGGTCACGCGCCCCGCACAGAATAACGACACTCAGAAATGGGTGCTGACGCGCGTCGGCGGCTCATACATGGGCGGGCCATACACCATCCAGCAAAAGAGCAATAGCCGATTTGTGGATGCGTATCAAAGTTCGGGACATGATTTCGCACTCGTTACCCGCACTGCGAAAAACAACGACGCCCAGAGATGGATACTCACACCCTCGGGCAATAACACGTTCACCGTCCAGCAAAAGAGCAGTGGCCGGTTTATGGATGCACATGAAATTGAGGAGAAGGACTTCGCTCTCGTTACCCGGCCTGCACAGAGCAACGACACACAACGGTGGACTCTAACTCCTGTTGGAGTGGTGTGCACCATTCAGCAGCAGAGCAATGGCCGATTCGTGGACGCGTATCAAAGTTCGGGAAATGACTTCGCACTCGTTACCCGCACTGCGAAAAACAACGACGCCCAGAGATGGATACTCATACCCTCGGGCAACAACAGGTTCACCGTCCAGCAAAAGAGCAGTGGCCGATTTATGGATGCACATGAAATTGAGGAGAAGGACTTCGCTCTCGTTACCCGGCCTGCACAGAACAACGACACACAACGGTGGCTGATCAAATCAGTGTAACGCCGGTTACACTTAGGATAAGGGGAATGGGCCAAATTCAACTAACGGCCGCGATGCCTAACAAGGTGCTGGAGAGGGACGCCGCAAAAAACGCGGTGCCCCCCAGCTTGGTCGTTAGGCGCTATTAACTATGTCCAATTTCTCGCACACGACGTGCGGAACCCATGTCGCCGTCGAGAACGGCAAAGCCACCTATTCCTGGTAAACTCGTGCCTTCGGTCTACAAGAGCATTGAATAACTTCACCGCATTTGCCATTACATCCTGCCGTGGCTTATCTTGTTCTCGTTAGACCCCTATCCGGGCGCTTTCTTCAAGGAACAGACCGAAATAGGCCATGACCAACAAGAAACGCCTCCGACCCCGGACACCGGAGGTATGCCCAGTCTGCGGAGAAGAAGTTCGGCGCGATGCGCTAGCCTGTCCCCAATGCGGTGCCGATCATAACTCCGGTTGGAGAGAAGATGCCGATACCTACGATGGTGTGGACTTACCGGAGCACGACTTTAACTACGACGACTTCGTTAAACAGGAGTTCGGATCCCAAGCAAAACCGGCGGGACTTCAGACAATCTGGTGGATTGTTGGCATTGCCCTCATCGTCGCCTTTGTCTTGTATTTCTTTGCAGCTCATTGATATTCGTACTCGAACCCAAAGGCCTAACCAGCCGATGACGCCAACCCAGTCACTTTGTTGTAAGCTTTCGATGATGCGCATGTTGATTCTCA
>QIAA01000197.1 GCA_003224905.1 Acidobacteriota bacterium | reverse complement strand
TCTTGAATAGAACATATCGAATTCGCGCTGGTCCTCAGGGGAGAGCCGCCCTGCGTAGGATTGGTATCCGGCGCTGGGATAGCTGTTGCCAGACGAATTTGGATACGCGCTCGACGCGATGCGATCGAAAGGCACGTCGGATGGAATGTTGTAGCGGGCCATGATTTCCTGCATCCGGCGCACATCTTTATCGAGGTCGTCGCGGTCGTTCTTGCGGCTGTCGTTCACCCATTTGGCGTAAGCTTTGTCGAATCCGCGCTGGTCGTCGGGCGAAAGCCGTCCTTGCCACTGCGCCAGGGCGGGCATTGTAAAGGCAGCGAGCAATATCAAGATTGCAAGTAACTTATTCATAGTTAGTCCTCCAAAGGGAACTGTTTACGATCTGTTCGCCTTGCCTGATCAATAGTGTTCAGACGGCCCGTCGCTGGCGGAAGTTGGCCGCATACGCATACCGGGTTTACCTGAGAAACCTGAGGACAATTTTTGGGGGCTGCTAAATCGTTTGCTTGCAGAACGGCTGAAATATTGCCGGCCTCGCCGGCCAAATCCGAGGGGTTGTTTATAATCGCTGTTCCCAAGCTTTCCTGCGGTTAATCGCTGATGTTTGGAACATAAGACCTTTGGCACTCGACGAGAACATCTACAAGCTAAGACTGCAGAAGTTGAAACAGATCGAAGCCCTTGGCCAGCGGGCTTATCCCACGAAATACGAGTTCACGCAGACCATCCCAGAGATTCTGGCCGAGCATGGCAACAAGACGGCGGAACAGCTAGAGAACCCCCGCATCAACGTCCGTGTTCCTGGCCGCATCATGGCCATCCGGCTGATGGGAAAAGCGGGATTCGCGCACCTGCAGCAGGGCGGAGAGAAACTGCAGATCTACGTGAAGAAAGACGCGGTGGGCGACAAGGGATTCGAACTCTACAAGTTGCTTGATCTTGGTGACCATATCGGTGTCAGTGGATATTTGTTTCGCACGAAAACCAATGAGCTCACAATTCATGTGGACGAGATTACGTTCCTCGCGAAGGATCTCTTGCCATTGCCCGAAAAGTGGCATGGGCTGACTGACGTGGAGCTGCGGTACCGGCAGCGTTACGTCGACCTCATCATGAATCCGGAAGTGCGGGAAGTTTTCCTGAAGCGCAGCAGGCTGGTGCAGTCCATGCGGCGGTTCATGGACGCGCACGGCTTCGTGGAAGTGGAAACGCCGATGATGCAGCCGATCGCCGGAGGCGCTGTAGCCCGGCCGTTTGTCACGCACCACAACACGCTGGATATGAATTTATTCTTGCGTATTGCCCCTGAGCTGTATCTCAAGCGGCTTACCGTCGGTGGATTCGACCGGGTGTACGAGATCAATCGCAACTTCCGCAATGAGGGCCTGGGCTGGCGCTGGAATCCTGAGTTCACGATGCTGGAGGCATATCAGGCCTACACCGATTATCGCGGCATCATGGACTTGACGCAGCAGTTGATCATCCAGGCCGCCAGCGATGTGACCGGCAGTACGAAGAGCCAGTGGGGCGAGCAGGAAATCGACTGGGCTGAATCAAATTGGCGACGAATGACGATGCGCGAGGCAATCATTGAATATTGGGCGGAGGATTGGGGACCGAAACCTCGGATGTCCGATTTTGCGTCCCGCGAATCGCTGGAAAGACTCGTTCTGCAGTTGAACATGTTCCATCTATCCCACAAGCCTATAGCTTTAGACAGCAACGACCCGCCGGGAAAAATAATCGCGGTGCTCTTCGAGGCCGTGGCGGAAGAACACCTGACGCAGCCGACCATCATCTACGAATTCCCTACCGCAGTTTCGCCGCTCTCCAAGCAGAAAGCTGACGAGCCAGATTGGACAGAGCGCTGGGAAATCTTTGCCGGGAAGATGGAGATTGCCAACGGCTTCAGCGAGCTGAACGATCCCGAAGACCAGCGCCGCCGCTTCGAACAGCAGCTGAAAGAACGCGAGCGCGGTGACGAAGAAGCTCACCAGATGGATGAAGACTACCTCCGGGCGCTTTCTTACGGGATGCCGCCTGCGGGTGGAGTGGGAGTGGGCATTGATCGGTTGGCGATGCTGCTCACCAACTCGCGTACGATCCGGGATGTGATTCTGTTTCCGCTTTTACGGCCGGAAAAGGGAGCCGGACAAGCACCGGATCAAGAATGACTCTAGACACGCAATCGGAACAAGTCCTTAGTCTTCAGTGTCAAACACACTTAGTGAGAGTGCCTGCTGCGCTTGCATGAGTCGCCTAAATCAACTGCGACCAGACCCTGTGAGAGTGAGGGCCATTGTTCTGTGGCCAATGATCGCGCAACTTCTCTTCGCCTGCGCACGTTTCTCCACTGCGCAACAATCTCGGGAATGGACCGAGCGGGAAAATTATGGCTTCAAAGGTCCAGTCCGATCGGTTTTGACAACTGTCGCAAAGCCGAATCCCGATCCGCGTCGCGAGGGACAACGGAAGCTCTTCACTGAAGGTACGCCAGACTGGGCTCTTTTCGATACCCAGGGAAGGCGGATCGAATACGGGTCGATCATTAACGGCAATACATTTGGGGCCCTCTCCAAATGCACGTTCCATGACGATGGAACCAGGGTTTGCAGCAATGGCCCGGACCGACGCGATGAGTTCCGAAGACAGGAGACCACGCTGGCGGATGGACGGCGCGAAGTGACTCTCTTTCAAGGCGCCAAACTAGAAAGCCACCAGATCACTCGCTTTGATGAAAATGGCAGGGGCTGTAGCTTTCCACGATTACGACGGCAACGGCAAGCTGCGGTTGGAAGAATCCGTGTTGTTTGACGGTGATGATGAAACCAGGACCTCAAAGAGTTACGATGCTGACGGCGAAGTCGTCCTGCACCAGCGCACTCTCGTATCAAAGGAGAAAACGCGGTTCGATCGCTGGTTCTGCGATTCAGAAGGCCGTCTCGTGTGGCACCTTGCGTTAAACGATGACGGAAACGTGTTGTCCTCCTGGTGCGACGTCGGGTACAAGCCGAAACAATCGTCCTCCGGCAGCCTGGGCATTTGCCGCCCTCGATTCTGCATCGACTACAAATTCGATGAGGCGGGCTCTGGGCGCATGGAGAAGACTCTCGACCACACTTCAGGGGAGGGCAACCTTGAACCTGATAGTCAGGAACACTACAACTTAGATGGCATCCTAGACGAAAAAGCAGAGTTTAAGTACCAACGTGACGGTAATGGTAATTGGATATCGCGCTCGGTGTTTGTATGGGATGTGACTTCCACCCGAATGGTTGAGATTGAACGGGACACAAGAACAATCGAGTACTACTGATACATTTTCATAAATCAGAATACAGCGGGGACGCTACAGTTCCCTCCAGACATCCTTGAACTCGAAGAACCCCTTTTTGCCCGCCAGCCATTCGGCGGTGCGAACTGCGCCTTCTGCAAACCCGCCACGTGACTTGGAGTCGTGGCAGAGGTAAATCGTGTCATTCGCTGAGTCAAAGACGACCTCATGCATTCCCACCACGTCTCCCTCGCGAAAGGAAACAATTTCCAGTTTCGCACCGGATGCATCCCGGATCACATTTTGCAGGGTAAGTGCGGTTCCTGAAGGCGCATCTTTCTTCTGTGCGTGATGACGTTCAAAGATCTGGCCGAAATACTCGTGCTGCAGAGCTGGAGCGGCCGAGCGCGCGATTTCAAAAAAGAGATTGATCCCGATCGAGAAATTTGGTCCATAGAGGAATCCGGTTCCGCTCTTTTCAACCAACTCGCGAATGCGATTCAGCTCTCCGTACCAGCCGGTCGTGCCCACAACCATGTTCTTCCCTGCGCTGACGCATGCTTGAATGTTCTCGAGGACCGCGATTGGAGTAGTGAAATCGATCACTACATCGATATTGCGCAGGCTCTCTCTGCTCAGGGTGGAAGCATGCAGGTTCTCAGCCGCACCTAAAACGCGAACTTCATGCTTGCGCCGGCGAGCGACGTCGGCTACCAGAGAACCAGTTTTCCCACGACCTAGGAGGAGAAGATGCATGAAAAGTGCTGAGCCTTACCGCAGCGGCAAACCTGTGATTCTCTTTGCGATCTTCGCGTCCCTTGCGATAAGAGCCTTTGGAATCTGAACTACGCAAACACCTCGGGATCCAGATCCGAAAAGAATTTCTTGTGCAGCCGCCGGACCACCTCCGGTACAGCGTCTTCTTCGATCACAAAAGTGAGATTTATTTCCGATGCACCCTGAGAGATCATGCGGATGTTCACATCGTTCAGTTCCGAAAACACGCAACCCACGATGCCTGGGGTATCCCGCAGATTCTCACCGACCAGACAGACGATCGCTTTGCGCCCTTCGTATTTTACGTCCGCCAGCTTGGATAAATCTGCGGCCAAGGCGGGAATTGATTCGGTCGAATCCAAAGTAAGCGAAACGCTTACCTCGGAAGTCGTAACTACGTCCACCGCTGCTTTATGACGGTCGAACGTTTCGAAGATCGCTCGCAGGAAGCCGTGAGCTAACTGCATGCGGGCGGCGGCAACATCCACGATGGTGACCCGCTTCTTCACGGCAATCGCCTTGAAAGGATTGCGGCAGCGGGGGGCGCGGGCGGTGATTTGTGTGCCCTCGCAAGTTGGATTCCGGGAGTTCAGAACATAAACCGGGATGTTCTTCTGGACCGCAGGCAGCACTGTTGCCGGATGGAGGACCTTGGCTCCGAAATACGCCAGCTCGGCTGCTTCATCGAAGCTGATGATCTTGATGCGACGGGCGTCTCTGCAGAGGTTGGGATCGGTCGTCATCATCCCGTCCACGTCGGTCCAGATCTCGATGCGTTCGGCGTCGAGCCCGGCACCTACAATGGCTGCTGAGTAATCCGATCCGCCGCGACCGATCGTGGTGGTAATACCGGCCTTTGTTGATCCGATGAAGCCGCCCATCACCGGAACTTTGCCGGCGGTGAGTAATGGGCTCACCTTCGAGCGGAGACGCTCATTGGTTTCTTCAAACAGAGGGGCTGCCCGGGTGTGAGCTGTGTCGGTTACGATGCACTCTCGCGAGTCAACTAACGACGAATCCATGCCGAGCGCGGAAAAGGCGGCGGTCACGATGCGGCTGGAGAGCAGTTCCCCAAAAGCCGCAACATAGTCGGTAGTACGCGGCGTAAGCTCACCTACCGCCGCGATGCCTCGCAGCAGATCGTCCAGAGTTTCAAAATCAGTGGCGAGATCTCCATGAAATCGTGTGAAGAGCGCGGTGCCCAGCAGTTCGCCGGCGGTATCGTAATGCCGTTCCTGCAAGGCACGGCAGAGTTTGAGGGCATTCTTGCGATCGCAGTTTCCGGCGGCCCGAGCCATGGCCAGCAGTTGATCGGTTACCTTCGCCATGGCACTGACTACTACGACGGGTTTTTGCGGGAGCCGTTCCTGCACGATCGCGGCAGCGCGCTCGATCGCTTTGGCGTCCTGCACCGAGGTACCGCCGAATTTCATCACGATCATCGGTGGAGGTTCCTTGGCTCTGGAACAGAAGAGGTCAACAGAAGAACTGATGTGCGCAGCACGGACTTACCCGAGGTAGCCTTGCACCTTCAACAGCTCCGCATTCAGCAAGGCGGCTCCGGCAGCTCCGCGGATGGTATTGTGCGAGAGTACCGTGAACTTCCAGTCCAAGACGCTGCAGGGGCGCAGGCGGCCGACGCTGGCAGTCATTCCGTTGCCAATTTCGGCGTCGAACCGGGGCTGCGGGCGGTCATTCAACGGAATATACCGAACCGGTTGTTCGGGCGCACTGGGCAAGTGCAATTGTTGCGGCACGCTGCGAAACTCATTCCAGGTGGCTATGATTTTGTCAGGTTGTGCCTTGTTCTTCAATTTCACCGAAACGGATTCTGTGTGGCCGTCCTCGACAGCGACACGGTTACACTGCGCACTCATGCCAAACGAGCCGGGGGTTACGCCTGCGCCGTTCAGGCTCCCAAGCAGCTTAAGCGTCTCCTCCTCCATCTTTTCTTCTTCTTTTGCAATGTAGGGGATCACATTGCCCAGAATGTCGAGGGAAGCCACGCCCGGGTATCCGGCGCCGCTAACGGCCTGCATCGTGACCGCCATAACAGTTTCCAACCCAAAGCTCTGTTGCAGGGGCGCCAGCGCCATCACCAACCCAATCGCAGAACAGTTGGGATTTGTGACCACGAAACCACCTGACTTCCGGCGCCAGGCCTGGCATTCCAGCAGCTTGATGTGATCGGCATTAACTTCTGGTATGACCAGGGGCACGTCCTTTTGCATGCGCAACGCACTCGAGTTGGAAACCACCGCGCAACCAGCGTCGGCAAATTGCGGTTCCAGCTCAGCCGCAATCGAAGCATCGAGGGCGGCAAAAATTACCTTGGGAGCGCCCTCAGGTTTCGCGGGAGAAACGCGCATTTTCGCTACGCGCTCGGGAATCGCGGTCTTCAACCGCCAACGCGCAGCTTCACCATATGAACGGCCTTCGGAGCGGTCCGACGCGGCTAACCAGCCAACCTCGAACCAGGGATGCTGCTCCAGCATCTGCACAAAACGCTGACCAACGATTCCGGTGGCGCCAAGGATTCCGACAGTAATTTTCGCCTGCATAGTAGCTCTTGATTTTACAACACGGTCTCGGGTGCGGCCGCTTCCGGCAGGTTACCTTGGATATCGAAAGAGGAAACAAACAGCGGCTTCGTGTCAGGTGTTCCCAAAGCGTTTTCGCCCTATTGGAAATTTCAGTTTTGTCGATGACATGCTGAGGGGAACAGAGATGCCGGAATTACGCCAGAACTTTTTCACCAAGGAATGGGTGATCATCGCCACCGAACGGGCCAAGCGTCCAGAAGAACTAGCCATGCACCATCCGCCCAAAGTCGTACCTCCGTTTGTTGCGACCTGCCCATTCTGCCCTGGCAATGAAACGAAAACACCGCCCGAAGTCTTGCGGGTTCCAGTGGACTTAGTTCAGCCCTGGACGGTGCGCGTGGTCCCGAACAAATTTGCCGCGCTATCTCCAACTCTTCAGCCCACCCGTACCATTCACCGTTCGCGTCGCAGCATAAGCGGGTTCGGAGTACATGATGTGATCATCGAGACTCCAGACCATTCCCAGGTCACGGCTTTGCTACCCCACCTCGACATCGCGAACATTTTGCGGGCTTACAAATCGCGGCACGATGCCCTCAGCCATGATGCCCGGATCGCCCAGGTCACGATTTTCAAAAATCATGGGAAAGATGCGGGAACAAGTCTGGAGCATCCCCACTCGCAATTGATTGCCACCCCGGTAATCTCGAATCAGGTTCGGCAGCGCTTGCAGCAGGCTCTCCGCCATTACGACGAATTTGGGGAGTGCATGTTTTGCCAGATGATCGAGGAAGAACTCGAGGAAAAGCAGCGGATCGTGCTGATCACGGAGCATTTCGTGGCACTGGAGTTGTTCGCTTCACCGACTCCCTTCTGCACCCACATTTATCCGCGGCGGCACATGGCGAGTTTTGGAGATATCAGCTCGTCTGAGATCGCCGATCTGGCGCGAACTCTGCGCGTCGTTCTGGCCAAGCTGTACCACGGCCTCGACAATCCCGATTTCAATTACACGGTGCGCAGCGCGCCGGCTGAGTGCGTCGGGGTTAAGTACTTTCACTGGTACGTCAGCATCATTCCCCGCCTTACCCGGGTTGCGGGTTTTGAACTCGGGTCGGGGATGTTCATCAATATTGTGCTGCCGGAAGCTGCTGCTGAATTCCTCCGCAACGCGAAAGTCGAGGGGGCAGCGGGCGCAGGATCAGGATAAAACGCCCGTGGTATCAGTGCGGAAGACATAGCTCTCCGCACCCAGGCTTGGCCCTCCATAGCTGCACGCCGAACCAGTGTCCCTGTCTATTTGTCCTCTGGGTAGTAGTACCTGCCGTCGGCGGATAACTCCAGGTCTCGCGGATTTCTTTTGCGTTCGGTTTTGACCTCCGTTTTTGCGGCTTCGTTCTTTTCCTCTCCGTTGTTCTTTTCCTCAGCGTTGGCCGGTTTGGGCAGGGTCCAGGGGGCGTAGCGCTCGCGGACAGATCGCGGCGTGGGCTCCATGCCGGACTGCTTTTTCATCTGGTCGATGACGCGGATGGTTAGATCGGTCAGGTCGTAGTCGTCGAGGTTGATTTTGCCGTCTGGGGTTTCTTCGAAATCGCCGTTCTTCCAGAGCGGCTGGCCGAGGCGGGTTTCCGCGGTTTTCCTGGGGTCGATGACGATTTCGTTCTTGGTTTCGGGCTCGAAGTTGGTGTGCTTCAGGTTCGATGAGGCGATCTGCAGGCCGTAGAAGAGGAGGCCGGCGGTCTTTTGTTCGATCTGGCCGGAGAGGAGCAGTTGCATGATCTGCATGACCGAGAGCTGGATGGCGTTGGCGTCTTCGAGGACGGGGAGGGAGATGGACGATCTCGCTCTTCTGGCGCGGGCTGAGTTGATGACGAGCTTGCGCTCGTGCCATTGCTGGTGGAAGAAGCAGAAGCGGTGATCTTTCAGGGCGGGCGAGCCGCACTGGGTGCCGTTGACCTTGAGGTGGCGGCAGCGCGGGATGTTCAGGCTGAAGGGGCTGGTGAGTTTGTAGGCTTCGGTTTTGGGTTGCTGAGGGGATCTATTCCCATCACCCCTTGCGTCTGGTATCGTCGCAGCCAGAAATAGCCGGTCTCCCGCGAGATCCCGAAGCTCTGGCACACCTCCCTCATCGTCTGCTCATGCTGCTCATACTCAAAGACAAACCGTAGCTTCTCTTCCATCACACTGCTCGCTTTCCAAGGCATGCTCTGCTTCTACATGCCGGCTTCGTTCTACGAGAGTGTCAGGCATGCTCCCGGTCTGTTCTGTCAGGGATGCTCCCGGTCTGTACCTTCCTCCGACATCCAGCCCCTGCGAGTAGCTCCACGCCCACTGTCCGGCTTCCAGTACCAGTCCACGCTTCACCGAATTTTCATGCATGTAGCGCAGTGTCTCAATGCACTTCATCCTGCTCCACACGTTGAAGTCATAGAATCGAGTCTGCCAAACGTGCCTCGATTCTTCCTCATCCCAAAGCTGCTGCTGGGCAGCAGAGGCCCGTTTGCGTCTCGCCTGCAATACGGATTTTGCAAAGCGCGGTTTCACTACCTGCATGACGGTCGAAGGCGTACCCGTTTCCGGTTCGCTGATGCAGATGCACATGCACATGCTCAGGCATCACGGAGGGTTGGTTGCAAGCACAAGATCCAGAGGCCTTGGCGGTAGTGGCCCCCATGCGGGGCCGAGTCATGTTTCCGGGCGTTACCGGCACGGCTGAAGGCGTGCCCTGGTACGAACCTGAGCCGGGTTAGGCGCAGGTGTGGGCCGTCCATTTCGTTGGGAGTCGTGCGCGGGCACAGGACCCCGCTGCCTCCAGGACGAGACGGAGTCAGGGAGCCACGGCAAGCGGGCTTCTTAGGCCTGTTTCTTCTGAGGCTGGGTCCAGCTTCGGATTTTTTCTCCCCAACCCTTGCTAGCGCAAAGCCATAGCAGCAGAATCAGCAGGCCTGAACCAAACACGACCGTAAACATGCCGACCGAAACTTTGAGCATGTTTGCTTCGGGACCGTTCACGGACATCCAGAGAAAATAGAGACCGAAAGCAAGCGACCACCAGAGGCAAGGCAAAGATCACGGTGATCATGCCGTACTTGCTCATGGCGGCGGCAGCCTGGACGAGCGAGTTGAAGACGTCCGTTATGCGTAACGCAGGCGTGCTTTCGTCTGAACGGGCCCGCAAGGCGTCGATTTGCGACCCTTCCCTGATTCCGGTGACCACATCGGGGGGTGTGAGATTTGAAGCCATGAGACTCTCCTTTCGAACGGCAGCTTGCTGGAGAACGCGCGAAGTTCGACTTCGTGCATTCCGCGCTGTGCGGCGCAGCCGCGAAGGCGGCAGGCGCACTAATAAACAATGTTGAGCTAAGCAGGGCCGAGACCGTGCCTCAGCGGGTGTGCCTCGAGGGGAACTGCTCTTCGGAGAGGCCGGATGCGGCACATTGTGCTCCGCCTTGGGGGAGTAGTCAATAGCTATGTACGCGTACTGTCAAAGCTTATTAGAAATGTCCCCATTTTGTATCGGCGTGTTCTCATTGGAATGCGCACTGAAGCGAAGCCCTGCAGTTAGGGCGAAGCGTAAGTGCGTATTCCAATGAGCGGTACTGCGATCG
>QIAA01000033.1 GCA_003224905.1 Acidobacteriota bacterium | reverse complement strand
TCCCGTGGCCAGCGGATCCAGGGTGCCCAAATGGCCCACGGCTCTTTGTTGCAATGCGCGGCGCACACGGTTGACGACGTCATGAGATGTCAAACCAGAGGGTTTATCGATGATCAGAACGCCGTTCATGGGGATTTGGTAATTTAGTAATCGGGGGATTTAGTAATTGCGAGCTTCCGCGGAAATTAGGGCCAACAGTGAGAAGCCCGATTGGCAATTACCAGATTTCCCAATTACTAAGTTACCAAATCCCGCATGATTCCCATCCGCGATGATCAGCCGCGCTTCAGCACACCGTATGTCACGTACTTCATTGTCGCGTTGAACGTTCTGATCTTCCTTTTCGAATTGTCAGTGAGAGCGGAAGGACCGCACGCGCTGGCGGGATTCATGTACCAGTTCGGGGTCGTGCCCCGCGAGGTTACCGGAATAATAACCGGTACGCCGCACATCAGCCTTGCTGCCGCATTTGTTCCTATTCTCACCTCCATGTTCCTGCATGCTTCGTTCCTCCATATTCTGGGGAATATGTGGGTGCTATGGATTTTTGGCGACAATATAGAAGATTACCTGGGGCATTTCAGTTATCTGGTTTTTTATTTGTTGTGTGGTGTGGCAGCGTCGGTCACGCACATTCTGTTGAATGCCGATTCTGGAGTCCCCAGTGTGGGGGCGAGCGGAGCGATTGCGGGAGTGATGGGCGCATATTTTCTTCTTTATCCTCGTGCCCGCGTGCTCACGGTGGTGCCAGTATTTTTTCTCTTTTTCTGGTGGTTGCCGGCGTGGATCGTGCTCGGTTATTGGTTCCTGACGCAATTTCTCAGCGGGGCGGCGACTTCTGTCGCATATACCAGCGAGACTGGGGGTGGTATTGCGTTTTGGGCGCACGTGGGAGGGTTTGTCGCGGGAATCGCGCTAATCAAAATATTTCCGGAGAGACCGCGGAGATACAGGTACGGAACGTGGTGAGTCGCGCCGAGCAGTTGAAACGCGGAGTTCATTTGGAATATCTCACGATTCTCTGGAATCTGATTGAAGGCGGAGTCGCCATCGGAAGCGGGGCCGCTGCCGGGAGTATCGCGCTGGTCGGTTTTGGTGTCGACTCCTTGATTGAGACTTCTTCGGGAGGTGTCCTGCTTTGGCGAATTCAGGCAGAGCGAAGAGGTCACGATGCAGACGCACTGGAGAAAACAGCAAGTCGGTTGGTTGGAGTTTGCTTTCTTCTGCTGGCGGCTTACGTCGCGGCAGACTCGATCAAGACTCTCCTTACCCACGAGAAGCCGCAGCGCACTATAGTGGGAATGGCGGTTTGCGTGATTTCTATTTTCGTAATGCCGTGGCTGGCCCTGTCAAAACGCAAGCTGGCGAAAGAATTGAACAGCAGTGCGCTGGCAGCGGATTCGGCGCAAACGTCTTTTTGTGCCTACTTGTCGGGCATCGTTCTAGGTGGCTTGGCACTCAATGCTCTTTTCCAATGGTGGTGGGCAGACCCGATCGCAGCTCTCATTATGTGCCCTATCATTTGGAAGGAAGGTTGGAAAGGGCTCGAAGGGCAAAGATGTGCGGGCTGTCAGTGATAAGACAGTACATTGCAGCGTCAGCATCTGAAGCGACGACCGATTGAAATCCCCTATCCAAGGCACGCTACATACCGTTTGTCTTATTCCTGATCAATGATAAGAATTCCGTGCGGGTTTCCTGTTCGTCACGGAAGCAACCTAACATTGATGACGTTACTGCGGCAGAATGCTGCTTTTCCACTCCCCGCATCATCATGCACAGATGGCGAGCCTCGATTACCACGCCGACTCCCTGCGGCTCGATTGCCTTTTGAATGGTTTCCGCGATCTGCGTCGTGAGGCGCTCTTGAATCTGCAAGCGGCGGGAAAATATCTCGACCAAGCGGGGAAGCTTACTTAAACCGATTACTCTGCCTTTCGGAATGTAGGCTACATGCACCTTGCCGAAGAATGGCAGCATGTGGTGCTCGCAGAGGCTGAACATCTCGATATCTTTGACGATCACCATCTCGTCGTAGGTGACGGTGAACAGCGCCTTCTTGAGCAGCGCTTCCGGGTCTTCGCGGTAGCCCTTGGTGAGAAACTCGAAGGCGCGATGCACGCGATTGGGGGTGCGTAGCAAGCCTTCGCGGTCGGCATCCTCGCCGAGCCTGACGAGGATCTCACGAACAAGATCCTCGAAGCTGGCCGAGGTCAAGGTTGGCGTTTCAACAGAACCTGGCATTTTGTCTCATTTGGTAATTGGGGAATTTTGTAATTGGGGAATCGAATGCATCGCTATTTACGGATTTACAAATTTGCCCAATTACTCAATTTCACAATTACCCAATTCGAATGAATTCATCATAGTCTCTTCCATGCGCACTTTTTCCAGATGAGCATGGGTGAAACCGCGGTTCAGAATTTCGTAGATAGCAGCGCACAGATTTTCAGTTGTCGGTACAACGGGGCCGAACTCCGGCAAGGTGTTGAGGTTCTGCCGGTCGAAGCGCTCTAAAATCTGCTGCTGCACAAAGCTATCCAAGTCTATTAGATTGCAAACCATGCCGGTGGTTTCATCGACCGGGCCGCTGACCGTGACCTCGAGATGGTAGTTATGTCCATGGCCATACGGGTTGTTGCACTTGCCGTACGTGGCCAGGTTTTCATCCGCAGACATCTGCGGGCTATGGAGACGGTGCGAGGCGGAGAACATGTAGCGACGGGTCAGATGAGCCTTCATGCGATTTGGCGATGGGGAAATTGGTATTTGAACAATTTTAGCCGCGCAATGCCAGTCGAGGCTCTGCGGCTAAGCTTATGTGCCAGCAGGCTAGTGCACAGTTCCGTGTGAGGCAACCACTGGTTTTATATGTTAACAGCCGCACGGGCAGCGACTGAGTATCAAAATGCAGCGAGTTTTCACTCCAAATCGGAACATGTTGGTGGAGAAAACCAGTTTTGGAATGATCGTGATGAATGGCCGCGATATTTTCGGTCAGGAACCATCAAATCTATGCAAAATAGAGCGCAACGCCACAGTTTCGCTCTCCGGACAAACGCTGATCATGGTTCCTGGTGAAGAAACGCAGGCGATGCCCGACCAATGCCCGTGATCAGCCTCAACACACAAGAGAAAAATGTGCGAGCGGAAGAGCCGCGGACTGCGGCGGTGTTCTTGCTCGTGGAAAACCGGCTCCTGCGGGACGCGCTGGCGAAATTACTGGACAACAAGAACGATCTCGAGATCGTTGGAGCTTGTGGCTTTTCTGCGCTATGCCTGGGTGAACTGGTTAGGGCGGCTCCGGACGTGATCATGATTGACTCATTTACCAGCACACTGCACGGAGAATTTCTTCGCCGGTTGCGGGATGAGCTGCAGTCGCTCAAAATCGTGATGATCGGGATGGATGCGGACGAACAGAGTTTTCTTCATTCGGTGCAAGAAGGAGCTCTGGGATACCTGGTGAAGGACGCTTCGGCGGCAGAAATTGCCAGTGCCGTGCGGGCGGTGGCGAACGGTGAAGCGGTTTGCCCTCCGCAGCTGTGCACTTCACTGTTTCGCTACGTGGCACGTCAGTGTAAGCAGGTGCCCAGCTTCCACGTGAAAGTGAGCCTCGGTCTTACTAATCGCGAGCAGCAATTGGTTCTTCTCATAGGCCGTGGTATGACGAACAAGGAAATTGCATCACAGCTTTGCCTGGCCGAGCAGACTGTGCGTAATCACGTGCATCGAATGCTGCGCAAGGTGGGGGCCAACGACCGCCTGGCAGTTGTTGAAATGTGCAGAATGCACGGGCTTCCGGTTTGAGACCAGTGTCGCGACTCGTGTAACCGCCACCCGGGCTCCCGTGAACTTCATCCTTTCATAGAGTGATCGCGCACGAATCTTGCTCAATAACGCCGTTGTCGCCCACCTCGATTATGATGCCGAAACCGGGAGATTATGAGTGCTCTCGCTCCGAGTGGTACTAGCGAGTGACTCTGGCTTCAAATTCAAACCGTATAATGTGCTTAACTGATTTTTCTCTAACATGAAGTTCGCAATGAAAGTTCATCAGTGGGTGGTCACGCTTTGCCTTCTGGCATTGGTGATCGCCGCGGGAGTTGGGTTAGTGCTGACCCGGCAATCGGCCCAGATGGACAACGAGAGCACACGTCGCCGCAGGCCTCCCATAGTCGACGAGGCTCCCCTCAAGACCGCGAGAACCGTGGCGGCGCTTGCCACGGATCGGGACGAGCAACGCTTTTCGCAGCAGGCTCTCAAGCTCGCGGATCACGAAGTCGATCTCGCCTTTTCTGCGGCGATGCGCGATGCGAGCGAGCATCCGGACACTCCTACGCCAGAGGTGAAAGCGCTCTTTGACCGCGTGAGTAAAGCTCAGGCTACGGTCACCTCAACGCAACAGACGATTGACCGGCTGCAAAAGCAGATTGCAGCCACAAAAGAAGATCGCCGAACGCCGTTACAACAACAATTGGACTTGGCGAAGGCGCAACTGGAACTTGATCAGGATGATCTCGAGGATGCCCAGGGAGACCTGATGCGCTCGGGGGCGGACCGCCTGGGACGGATCCAGCGGCAATTCAAGCGGCACGAAGCCGCTCAGCACGAGTTCGAAGCCAGTCATCCGCAGAATAGCGGCAACATCTCAGAAGCCAGTTCCATCGGTGATGATCTAGTTGCGCAGTTTTCTGCCTGGAACGGATTGCGTGAAAAAGCAGCTAAGTTGCAACGGGCGATGGACGAAGCCCGAGAGTCCAAAGACACGCTAATGCAGGCGCACGAGGACCTGGAAGGCGTCGTAGGCACGGAGCAGGAGAATAAGGGCGCAATTACTCAAGATGCAGCCAGCCAGATCGTCTCAGGTAAGGCCGATAACTCCGGCGCAGCCACGGCAAGCGCGATAACTTCCCTGCATCGTATTTCGGTCGATCAGAAGAGTCTCTCGGATCTTGATAAGCGCGTTCAGGATAACGAAGACCTGGCTAATACGTACGCGGGTTGGATCGATCTGGTGCATTTGCGTCAGCGCGCGGCAACCCACAGCATGCTGCAATCCGGACTGCTGATTGCCATCATTCTCCTGGCCGTTTATCTTGCCGGCCGGCTGGTTGACCATTTCTTCAAAGGATTGTCCGCAGATCGCACCCGTCTCCATACGCTGCGAGTGGTAATCCGCTTTGCCCTACAAGCGGTGGGAGTGCTTCTTATCTTGCTGGTCATAGTCGGTCTTCCCAGACAAATGCCAACGATTCTCGGCCTAGCCGGCGCAGGGCTGACGGTTGCGCTGAAGGATTTCATCGTCGCATTCGTGGGCTGGTTCATTCTGATGGGTCGCAATGGCCTTCGGATTGGCGACTGGGTAGAAATTAACGGTGTGGTAGGCGAAGTCGTGGAGATCAATCTCTGGCACACCGTGCTGCTCGAAACCGGTAACTGGGCCGACACCGGGCATCCAACCGGGCGCAAAGTCGCCTTCATGAACAGCTTTGCCATCGAAGGCCACTATTTCAATTTTTCCACAAGCGGACAATGGCTCTGGGATGAAATCGAAATCCTAGTACCCGCGAGCGAGAATCCGTATCAGATCGTTGATGCGATCCAGAAGGTAGTAACGCGCGAAACGGAGACCAACGCGCAGTCTGCGGAACAGGAGTGGCAGAAAGCCATGAGCCATTACCGCGTGCGTTCCGTCTCGGCAGCCCCGGCTATTAGTCTGCGACCCACGAGCGCAGGCGTAGAAGTGCATGTGCGCTACATCACCCGCGCTTCCGAGCGCTATGCGGCACGCACACGCCTATATCAGGAAATTGTGGAGCTTCTGCACCAATGGCCCGAGGACAGCAAGGGGAAAGACCACACTGCAGCAGTTGCGTCCCTCAAGCGTTAGATTTCGGACTGCGCTGGCTTTCTGGAAGTTGAATTCTGTCCTGCCCTGGCCGCAGCCGCGCTTCTTTCTACCGAATCACGCAGCAGGCAGCACTTCACGTTTTCAGGAAGCCGCGAGCTATGCAAAATCTCAGCCAGTTGGATACTCGGAATTGACCGGGCAGACTCCAGCGCATGGGCCAGCGGCGTCTCGGCATTGCGCAACAAGGCGATGCGAACCTCGCGACGGACCGACCAGCCAGACTTGTGGCAAACCGCTTCAACCAAAGCTGTAGGCGTCTTGCTCTGCGTCAGGGCTCGAATCACGGCTGGTTCTGTGAGTCGCGGGTTCGTGAGTGCTGTGTGCACGACCCTTGGCTCAGGATCAAGAAGAAGCTCGGCTGCGATCCTGCCGGAGCCGCGCCTTGCGAGTGAGAGCCGCTCGCCAGAGGGGATCGTCTCGAGCCGGTTGATCAAAGTTTCGTCCGCTACGACTTTCACATCCGCTGGAACCGCGGGGGCTAGCGCTACGCGCATGAGATCGAAAGTGAAAAGGTGTCGCAGAAGTGGAATGGCCACATGCCGTGGAGCTCTTGGGTGTTCAATCAGCGCCAGTTTGACTTTGCGGCTGGCGAGAGCGCGGCCATTCTTGCTGAGGCGGGCAAGGACGTCCGAAGGAATGTCCCTTCGCTGAAGCAAAGCGAGTGCAAGCTCTTCGTTCAGCGCGGGATCAGAAGCTACAGTAGCCAGTATCTCAAGTGAAGCACTGTGGATGGCCTCAGGCAGCGCTATGGACGGTTCCGCGCGGAACCCCTCTTGGGCGGAACTCGGATTGTGTGACGTGGTGCTCAGGATGTTTGAACCTCAATGTGCCGCGCCCTTTCGGGCCAGATCCAGAGCACCGCGAACAGGGTCGATGACGCTCAGATTCACGACAGCGTCTGGATATTCGGAACGCACATTATTGTAAAAAACCTGGCACACAAGCGGGCTGTTGCGGAAAACACCTCCGGACATGGCCACCGGGACGGCGCCTGCGTCCGGGAACAAGCGCCGTATGACGGCTTTGCACAATGCTGCCAGACGCGAGCCGGCTTGATTTAGCACTTCGCGTGCGAGCAGATCTCCGGAATCAGCAGCCGCTAAAACCACCGGCACCAAGGCGGCGAAATCCGAGGGAGGCGAAGCGTTCGCTCGCACTACCAGCTCGCCGAAAGTGTCGAGTTTCCAGAACTGCATGATGCGGTTAAGCAATGCAGGCTGTTGCTGCTCGTCATAAGCGTGGACCGTGGCAGAAACAGCGGCCCGCCCGATCCAATGCCCCGAGCCCTCGTCTGAAATGGCGTGCCCCCAACCGCCGGCGCGGGCGGTCTGGCCTTTGATATTGCGACCATAGGCGATTGAACCGGTCCCGGCAATGACGATCACACCCGGCCCGCTGCCGAATGCTGCCTGCAGCGCGATTACAGTGTCGCCAACGATATCGACGGTGCCGCCGACAAGTTTGGAAATGACACTGGATATGACCGTGGTGATTTCCGGCCTGCCAGCGCCCGAGGCTCCGATACAAGTTCGATTAATTTCCGCTGGGGAAATCTTCGCTACGGCGCACGCCTGCCGAATCGCGGCGTCGAGCGATTCGCCCGCGATTGCCTCACCCACACGAACGACATTACTGGGGCCAGCACTGCCTGCGCCCAGTACGGCGCTTTCATCGCCGATCAGGCAAGAAGTTTTGGTGCCGCCACCGTCGATACCCAGGAAGAACACGAACGTAGTTCTACCATAGGGCTGGAACCTATCTAGCCATCTCATAGATGCTTTTCGGCGGTTGGCTCCCCCGTGAGCATTATTTCCGCCTTGCTCGTGACTCGAGAGCAACGCGGCAGTGTTGAGCTTGTACGAAGCTCAAATGAGTGCATTGGCGATTTTGAATCAACCGAGGAAGCGTTCTGTTGTCCAGATTTCAGAGTCACGACCTGGGCACTTTGCATCGATCCGCCGTTTGCCAAATTGATTCGGGGTAGCTGGTTTGCTAAGGTCGTCGTCATGTCCGAGCGTTCCACCGAGCAGATACGCGAATTGCTCGACTCCCTTTATCGCGTGGATTCGGGACGAATCCTGGCAACTCTGATCCGCTTGCTCGGTGATTTTGATCTTGCCGAGGAGGCGATGCACGAAGCCTTTGCGGCTGCGCTGAGCCTGTGGCCGAGGAGTGGAGTACCCGGCAACCCGCGACCATGGTTGATTTCGACGGCCCGATTCAAAGCCATTGATACTCTGCGTCGACGGGCAAGATTTGATGCGTCTCAAGACGAGCTCGTGCGATATCTCGAAGCTCAATGGAGTTCGGCGGAAAGGTCCAATAAAAATGAAGAGGACAGCCTTGAGGATGATCGCCTTGAAGATGACCGGCTGCGCCTGATTTTTACGTGCTGTCATCCATCTCTAGCGCCGGAAGCACACGTTGCGCTCACCTTGCGCGAGGTCTGCGGGCTGACAACCGAGGAGATAGCAAAGGCCTTCCTCATCACTCCGCGCGCGCTGGCGCAGCGCATTGTGCGCGCAAAGGCAAAGATTCGAGAGACACCGATTCCGTACGAGGTGCCGACGCCGCAGGAATTGCCGGAGCGACTGGGCGCGGTGCTTCAGGTCATCTATCTCGTCTTTAACGAGGGTTATTCGGCTGCGGCGGGAGCGGAGGTAACGCGGGCCGAGCTAACCGGCGAGGCGATTCGACTGGGCCGGCTGCTGACCGAACTCCGGCCAGAGCCGGAAGTCCTTGGTCTGGAAAACATGGGTCCAGAAATCATGGGGCTGCTTTCCCTGATGTTGCTACAGGAATCCCGTCACGCCGCGAGAACCTCTCCGGCCGGAGAGCTGATTTTGCTGGAGAACCAGGATCGCTCGCTCTGGAACCGGGAGCAGATCGCGGAGGGAGTGGCATTGGTGGAGAAAGCCCTGAAGTCCCGCCGCTTCGGTGCCTACACACTGCAGGCTGCGATTGCGGCCATTCATGCAGAGGCGGAATCGGTCGCTGCGACCGACTGGCGGCAGATTGTTGCGCTTTACGACCGATTGGTGCGAATTCTGCCTTCGCCAGTTGTACAGCTCAATCGTGCCGTGGCAATTGCAATGTGCGATGGTCCCGAGGCCGGTCTGGCGCATATCGACGCGGTGTTGGAACATGGCGAATTGGCCAATTATTACCTGGCGCATTCAGCCCGTGCAGATATGTACCGCAGGCTCGGCAGGACAGCTGAGGCCCGTGCTTCGTATGAGAAGGCGCTGGCCCTGACCCAACAAGAACCAGAGCGGCAATTCCTGCAAGAGCGGATTCGGCAGTTGAAATAAAAAAATGGAGTAGCTGTCGATTTTCGGTGCCCCGAACGACTATCTGATAACAGAACGATTTTTCAGAGGAGAAATCATGGCGCAGTATTTGGTTGCTATTCACCACCCCGACGATTACGACCCGTCCGTCGAGACCGAAGCGATGTCCCGCGATATCCACGCGCTCAACCGCGAGATGGTGGCTGCCGGTGTCAGGGTTTTCGTCGGCGGCCTCTCCCCGGCCCGCCGCGCGAAGTCGCTGCGGGCGCAGCCCGATGGCAAGGTGCTCATCACCGACGGGCCGTACCTGGAGACCAAGGAGCACATAGGCGGTTTTTGGGTGCTGGAAGCCGCTGACCACGACGAGGCACTGGCGTGGGGACGCAAGGCTGCCGTCGCCTGTCGGGCGCCGGTCGAGGTGCGCGCGATCTATCAAAAACCGGGGACACCAGTAAATTAAACAAAATCAGAAAGGACTCGAAGGAACCCAGTCATGAGAAAAGTCAATGTGATTGAATTTGTCTCCCTTGATGGTGTCATAGAAGCCCCAGGCGGGCCAGAGGAAGATACCAGTGGCCCGCCGTGGTGGATAAGGCCATATCGCGACCCTGTTTCTTCAACAGCCATAAAAAAGCAGATGAACCTGCCGTTTGACTTGTTGCTAGGGCGCAGAACCTTTGAACTTTGGGCAAAATTCTGGCCGCAGCATAATGATATGTGGCTGGGTGTCAACACAGCCACCAAGTACGTCGCCTCGAATACCGTGACTTCTCACGAATGGCAGCCGTCCGTGTTTCTAAACGGAGATATTGCGGAAAAAATCACCAAAATCAAGCAACAGGAAGGGCCGGATTTGCACGTGTCTGGAAGCGCAAATCTGGTGCAGACGCTCATGAAGCATGATTTGGTCGATGCTTTCTGGCTGATGATACTTCCGGTAACGTTGGGTGGTGAAAAACGATTGTTTGCCGAGGGCACGATCACGGCGGCATTCAAGGTGACGGAAAGCACAGTCACCTCGAAAGGCGTCATTATCGTGCATTACGAGCGTGCCGGCGCAATCCCAACCGGAAGTCTATAAACATTCGGCCGGGTGGCCCGGGCTTTTGATCTTGCGGGCCAAGTGGCCCACTCAAGCCCGATTTTGGCTTGAGTGGGAATGTTCATACGTCACAGACACCGTCCGGCAGACAAACTAGATTGCCTTCATGCCATGGGGACTAACGCGCTTTCACCACAGCGGGCAAAGCCATTTCGTCACATTCTGCTGTTACTATCGCCGTCAATCGTTTGCCACCGGCGCTAGCCGGCGAGTCTTCGAATCAGCCTTGGAACGGGTGCGCTGCAGTTACAGACTCTACGTCTACGGCTATGTGGTCATGCCCGAGCATGTTCACCTTCTGCTCAGCGAACCGCAACCCGGCGGTGGCCCACTCAAGCCCGATTTTGGCTTGAGTGGGAATCCCCGCTGGCTCAGCCAACGGCAACCATACGCGCTGGCCGGTGCGCTCAAGTCGCTGAAGCAAGGAGTATCGCGGCGCTTGCTTGGTGACGCTGAGCATTTCTGGCAAAAACGGTACTACGATTTCAACATTCGGAACTACGATCAGTTTGTGGAAAAGAGCTGCGCTACATTCATCGCAATCCCGTGAAGGCCGGATTGTGCGAACGGCCCGAGGACTGGGAGTGGAGCAGTTTTCGCCACTACGCAACTGGCTGCGAAAGTCGAGTGGAGATCGAGTCGGAATGGACAGCCCGCAAACGTGAACGAGCAGCAGGAACACTTTGTCCATCTATCGAACTACCCCACTCAAGCCAAAATCGGGCTTGAGTGGGCCACCGGCCCTATCGTTATTTTGGTGCAGGCTAAAGCCGGACACGGCGAAGTGTGGGCCACCCGCCGCTGGTCGAAAACTGGCGGAGAAGTGGGATTCGAAGGGAAGCTGAAATGGCAAACAAAGAACTTAACCGCGCACAGATGCCTTAGGGCTTTGCGGGCAGCGGCTGCCAGAGCTCAATCTTATTTCCATCTAGGTCATAGATCCAGGCAAAGCGACCATAGGATTCATCCATTCGTTTGGCGTCAATCTTTACTCCCTCTTGTTTTAAGCGGTCGAGCAAAGCATCCATATCGTCCACGATGTAGTTGATCATGAACGGTGCGGGGCTGGGATCGAAATACTTAGTGGAGGCGGGAAAAACAGTCCACACTGTAACGTGTTCCTTTTGCGGGTCGTCGTGTTCGCGCCACGGAAGCATCGCGCCTTGGCCTTTGTCAGCGAGTCCAAGATGCTTCGAATACCATTCGCGCATCTGATCACGATTAGCGGATTTGAAGAAGACACCGCCGATTCCAAGGATGCGCCCGCGCCGCTCTATTTTGACAGGCGGCTTCGACTTTTCAGGTTGCGGAGATTTCACTTCCTGTCCTCCTATTGAGCGGGCAGAAATGAGCAACAGCGAGCCGAGCGCAATTGTGCCCCACGGTATTCTTTGCATCGGCGGATTATACATAGGTTTCGAATCGAAGGGAGAAAACGGTTCGCCCAAGGTTCGGAATGATTCACCGGCCGCCATTCGAACGCATCAGTGACCCACAGATTCCGCTGACGAGCCAAAAACAAATGGAGTAGGCTGTCGATTTTCGGTCTCCCGAACGACTATCCGATAACAGAACATGAGCTACGGCTCTCTGAGGCACAGGAAACAAGGCAGTCGTGCAGTTTGGCTTACGCATTAGGCCGGTTAAGCGGGAGATCCTTCGCTACGCCTGAAAAACGGCTACGCTCAGGATGACAAAGTCGTGTAAGGGCCAAACTGCACCACTATCGGAAACAAGGAGGAATTAATGAAATACATCTGTTTGGGATACATCGAGCCGGGAAAAATCGAAGGGATGACCGAGAACGAGCGACACGCAATGCTCGACGATTGCTTTCAGTACAACGACCATCTGCGCGCCAACGGACATCTTGTTGCCGAACTACCCCTTCAGCCTCCGGGGACCGCTTTGACCCTGTACTGGAAAAACGGCAAAGTCGCGACCACCGACGGCCCCTATGCGGAAACCAAGGAACAACTCGGCGGCATTCAGATCCTTGAGGCGCGAGACCTGAATCATGCCGTTCAGCTTGTCTCACAACAGCCAGGCTTTAAGTATGGACTTGGACCGATTGAGATACGGCCGGTTGTGGATTTGAGCGAAATAATAAAGGAGAGCGAGCAGCGGCGGCGAAAGGATACCTCGCGATGAGGGCGGCCACGAGGGAAAGAATAATCAGGATGAGGATCAGTATCACGGTCTTGGTGCTGGTAATCAGCATCGGTTTCCTTGTGCCGAAGGCGGCGGCACAGTCGGATAAATATTCGAAAATGGCACCTGTCGACCAATACTTGATGGAAAGGAATGCCGAAATTCTGCTGGCGCGGAGCGCCGCGCCGGATTCCATATCCAGCGACGCGACGGTCTTGATCTTGGGACGGCAAGGCTATGAAACAGCTGTCCGAGGAAAGAACGGGTTTGTCTGTATGGTGGAAAGAAGCTGGATGGCGCAGTTTGACTCGCCTGAGTTCTGGAACCCGAAGATAAGAGGTGCCGAATGCCTGAATCGCCAAGCTGCGCGATCAATATTGCCGATCGCTGATCTGCGGACGAGGATGGTGATGGCCGGCCACTCTAAGGCGGAGATCGTGGCGGCCCTTAAGGCGGCGTTCGACAATAAGCAACTGCCAGATCTCGAAAACGGCAATATGGTGTTCATGATGTCGAAGTCGGCATATCTATACGACGCAGGGGATCACAACGGACCACATCTGATGTTCTTTACCGCGCTCAAAGACGGTAAGGATTGGGGGGCTGGCGCATCGGGCTCGCCAGTTGTTGCCGGTGCTGACTGGTGGTTCTTATCGTCGAAGGAACCGTCCCCGGCGAAAGGGCTGCCGCCGATTCTTGTGTTCGCAGTCGAAGTTGCAAAGTGGTCCGACGGAACGGCCGCACCCATGCATCAAGAGTAGATTGACCACTACGCAATCGAGACATCCCACTGATCTCCGGCATGGCAACCCGAGTGGTCTGCCCAGCGAATTGTCGGCAACCAGGAAGTAATTCGACGAGGACTGCCCACAGAAGCCGCCGGAGTGCCGGAGCGGCATCAACACACAGGCGCCATGCACGTGATTTATTTAACAGACGAACAGTGGATGATCGTTGACTCATTAACTGCTCGTTCGTCGGTAGCGACTTGCAAGTTGCGGCGAAAACCTCAAGCCGCAAAGCACGCAAGCCGTCGCCAAGGCCGCCGAAATGGATTAATGAGCTAGGTTCCCTTTGCGACCGCGCGCCTAGCCAGCAACCCCTGAAGCTCCCATACTCTAGAAGCACGCTGCCGGCGGGTGCAACTACTGAAGCCATGGGCTTGAACCAGCTCGACCTGACCATCATCGTGATTTACCTCGCGGGAATCACCGCCTTCGGCCTGCGGTTTCGCAAACGGCAGCGCACATTGCGCGATTACTTCCTTGCCGACCGCAATATCCCGTGGTGGGCGATCGCCCTGTCGATTGTGGCGGCGGAAACCAGCACGCTGACGATCATCAGCATCCCGGGTCTCGCCTACGACACGAATCTGACCTTCCTGCAAGTTGTGATGGGCTATGTCGTGGGCCGGGTGATTATCAGTTTCGTTCTGCTTCCCCACTATTTTCGCGGAGATCTCTACACGGCGTACGAACTCATCGAGCGCCGGTTCGGAAAGATCCTACGCTCCCTGACTGCGGGGCTCTTCTTAATTACTCGAGCCGCAGCAGAGGGCGTGCGCGTTTACGCGGTTTCGATCGTCGTGGCTATTGCGCTTGGCACGGGTGAGGTTGCTTCGATCGCCATCATTACTGCTCTGACGTTGATTTATACCTTTGAAGGCGGGCTGGCAGCGGTGATCTGGACCGATGTCGTGCAAACCGTGATCTACGTCGGCGGCACAATCGTCGGACTCGTTACGATTCTGCACCTTGTCCCCGGCGGATGGACCGCGATTCATGCTGCGGCGGAAAGCGCGCATAAGTTGCGCGTGTTCGACTTTACTCCTGACTTCTGGAAACCGTACACATTTTGGGCGGGGCTGATCGGGGGCGCCTTTCTGACTACGGCCAGCCACGGTACCGACCAGTTGATAGTTCAGCGCTTGCTGGCAGCAAGAAATCAACGGCAGTCGGTCACGGCTTTGCTTTCCAGCGGAGTCGCGATTCTGTTTCAGTTCGCTTTGTTTCTTCTCGTGGGCGTCATGCTGTTTGCGTTTTATCATGCGCCTTCGGCGCAATTCGGGAAGCCCGATAGGATTTACCCAACGTTCATTGTCACGCAGATGCCACATGGCCTTTCAGGTCTGCTCATCGCTGCGATACTCGCGGCGGCGATGTCGAACCTGAGCGCGGCCTTGAACTCGTTATCCTCGAGTTCGATCATTGATTTTTATCTGCGGCGTAGACAGGCGCTGGATGAAAAACAGCGCATTCGGATCTCGCGATTGGCAACTCTCTTCTGGGCGCTGGTTTTATTTGGCTTAGCAGTGTACTCGTTGAACAGCACAGGACGGGTGATCGAAGTGGGCTTGCAGATTGCTTCCATCGCTTACGGTGCGCTTTTAGGCGTGTTTTTACTTGGCGTGTTGACGCGACGCGCCAATCAGAATGGCGCAATCCTGGGCATGATGTGCGGTTTTGTTAGCGAACTGTATCTTTGGCGACTGCACGTCCCGTGGACATGGTGGGTCATGATCGGCACAGCAGTCACGTTTGGAGTTGGCTACCTGGCGAGTCTTGCTAGTCCCGAAGCCAAGTCACTCCGCTAGTTTGCTGCGCTGGCATTGCCTGCGCCCGCCGGGGCGCCTGCTGTCGTCACTGCGCCATAGCGGCTCAGGCGTGGGAAGAACGGTGTGACTTCAAACGGCATTTTGTCACGAGCCGAAGTGATCGCGACCGGAGCTGTCTTGATGAGTTCGACGCGGTCGGTCCAGGGGTTCAGCTTGACTCGTCCACCTAGCGGAAGTGCCGCGACCTGGTCCAGCTTCTTCGGTTCGAGCGCCGGAGCCGCGCTCATCAGCGCTGAGAGGCGCTGCACGCCGCCTTTGTCGTCCGTGAGCTTGTTACCCAAATGAGCGGTAAGAAGCGCGGAGAGCGCGGGACCACGATCGGCGAGCTGCCGGAGAAAAAGTCCTGCCGTATCCAGTTTCGCGTCGTAAGGCGAGTTCTTCAACAGGTCGAGAGCCTTTTTGTCAGCGGCTTCTTCCTCTTGCGGCACGTGTTTGAAACCGAGGTTGTGGTATGTGGACTCGTCAGAAAAGAGCATGCGGTCGTTGAAGGCGTACTTGCTGCCCAAGTTGTGTCCGAGCACAATGTGCGCCAGTTCGTGCGATAGCACCATGGCCAAGCTGGCTTCGTCCGGCAGGACGTCAATAAGCCCGCGGCTAACCACGATGGTATTGCCCACACTGAAGGTTTCGAGGGGCGACGTGAGCATTACGCGAGTGCGCACTGGCCGGGGCAATTCAAGGTTGTTGGTGATTTCCAGGTTGTTCACCACAGTCTGCAGAATCTTATCGACTTCACTTTCGGGAGCAAGTAAACCGGCGTTCTGCAAACGCTCGATGACGTTGTCCTCCGCCTGTTGCTGCCACTGCCGCTGCGCTTGCAGGGGAGAGGAATCCTGCGCTGCTGGGCTTTCGTCCTTCACGGAATCGACTAACATCTGGGTGAGTTCAGTATCTTTGCCGACCTTCTGCAGGTCGTATCCCCAGAGGCGGGTCTGGGCTTTGAAAGCCATCTTGTCTTTGGAACCGTAGCTGAAGTCGCCTTCCTCGCTGTAGATGTAGGCGGGAACCCAATAGCCGGGAATCAGGTTCAGGCGCCAGCTATCCATGTGGAAGAAAGTCGCGGTACGTGGCCGCGGAGCATACGTGCCATTCAGGCGCACGATATTGTAATCCTGATCTTCCACCCAGATGCGGCCCTGAAAACGTCCATTTCCGGTGTTTTTCTTTGCAGTGATATCGAACACGAGACAGCGTACGTCTCCCAGGAACTCGCGATGTACGTACTTAAAATCGTAAGTATTGCGGTTAAAATCCTGGCGGTCGGCGAAGATCATCCAGGCGAATCCCATGGGCCGGTACTCGAACTTGAATAGTTTGGTGACGCCCCCAAGCAAGTGGCCCTGGAAACTCCCATCTTTGGAAAGATAATCGCGCCGATCTACCGTTTCACCCAGGTCCATGCGGCCGAAGAAATAATGATCCTGAGCCGGCGACGGGCCCATGTTCGGATCGAGTTTCAGATTTTGCAAATACGTTTCCACCAGAGGCGTGCGGGTTTTCAGCATATCCATCAATGCACGCTCGCGCTCGATAACGCGGTCTACGACCTGATCCATATTGACCGGCTCAGCGGGGACGGATGCTTGTGAGGAGCCCACCGCTGGTACAGCGGATTCGGCAGGTGCGGTGTTCGAGGCTGCGCCCGGCGAACTTTGTTGCGCCATCGCACTGAGCGCGATCAGCAGAAATGGGCCAATCATCAATTTGCATTTGCACGTAGACATACTGAGTTTTCTCCGTGTTAGTACGCTAGTTGGAACACCACGTGAACGATCGCTGTCGAATCCATTGGTTGTCCGTTGCGCAGCGCCGGTTTGAATCGCATGTTGTTGGCAGCGGTGACAGCGGCCTCATCCAAGCCATGGCCCATCCCGCGGACAACACGATTTACATGCAGCTGCCCATTGGCTGCGAACAGAACTTCCAGCAATACTTCACCTTCAAGCTTGAGCTGGCGAGCTTCCTGAGTGTAGACCGGTTTTGGCTTGGAGATAATCTCGACAGGTGTCGTTGCTGGTGCAGTCTCGGCTTTCGGCTTTAAGCCGGGTTGCGCCACCTGCTGCGCCGTAAATCCGGCAGCTCGTGGCGATCCTCCGCCGTAATTGCGGCCATCACCTTGCGCCGGTTGCGCGATTCCACTTCCGAACCCGGCGCTGGCGATGGTGCCCTTTAATCCTGTTGCGCCGCCAGCACCATTTCCATAACCGGCTCCCTGCGGCAAATCAAATGATCCAGTGTTCGCCGCGACCAGGTGAGCCGTCGGTTTGCCCTGGCCCGGAAGTCCGTTGGGATCGCCGAAGCCGCCGGTCTGGACCTTCTGTACAGGAGCATTGATCGTCGGAGTTGCAGAGCTGCCAAACTCGCCGGTGTGGACAATTTGTGCCCGGCGAGCGCCTCCCAGGACCTTCAATGGCGCAGGTGCGAAATTATTTAGGGCGACCTTGGGCGCTTCTTCCGGATGCTGGCGACGTGGGCGCATGTCGCGAGGCACTACCAGCCTCGGAGATTCGAAGACCGGCGCAGGTGGCAACAGCTTCGCGTGAAGCACAGGAGCGGGCTTCAGTTCTGGCGGCTCCGGCCTCAAACTTGGAAGTGGGATTAGTTCGGTAACGTGATAGTTCTGCGTGATCTGCAACCGCTGTGGCCAAATCAGACCAATATTAATGATGGCAACGATGAGCAAAACTACGAAGCCGTAGCTACCTGCGACAATACGCCGGTCAATCCTGCGTTCGGGCAGAAGAGCCAGCTCGAAAATTTGAGGCGTAGACACGCAAAGCTCCGCAAGCCCGGGCTGGGCGAACGCACGGGGGTAGAGGATTCAACTTACGGGAGAAGGATAAGGGGGTAAATGTGTCCTGAGTTAGTGTACTAAAGTAACCTTACCAAGAACGTAAACGGGACTGTCCCATTTTGGCGCTTTTTGGCGACTTTGCGGTTTATAGGTTTTTGGAAGCCATCATCATTCTGCGGCGCGCAAACAGATGAAAAACTGGTATCCCCGCCACAATCACAAGCAGGCCATATCCTGAATTCGGCCAGTTGTCTCGAAACGTGTAGAAGAGCAAGATGCCGGCTGCGAGAACGAAAAACAGAGGTCCAAACGGGTAGCCCCAGGCGCGATAGGGACGAATTGCATTCGGTTCACGCCAGCGCAGTACAAAAAGCGCTGCGACGGTGAGCAGGTAAAACAGCCACTCGGAAAAGATGGCCAACGAGAAGAACTGACGGAAGCTGCCCCCGAGCAGAAGCAAGACGGAAGCA
>QIAA01000032.1 GCA_003224905.1 Acidobacteriota bacterium | reverse complement strand
CGGGACCGCTGACGCGCACCTCGACCGTGCGTACACCGTGGTCGCGCGCTTGATTGGCGGCATTCATCGCCGCCTGCTGCGCGGCGAACGGCGTTCCCTTTCGAGACCCGCGAAATCCCAGCGAGCCAGAACTCTTCCAGGCGAGAACATTGCCGGCCTGATCGGAGATGGTCACGATCGTGTTATTGAAAGACGCCTGAATGTGCACCACGCCATAAGGCACATGCTTGCGCTCTTTCTTTTTGAACTGCTTCTTCTTGCCCTTTTTCTCCGGTGCCGCTGGTGCGCCGGTGGTGGCTGCTGCTGGTTTTGCCATAGATAGCCTTTAGCTCCTGGCCTTTAGCTTTCAGCTTCAGTCCCGCCGCGACAAAGCGAACGACTAACAGCTCAAAGCTAAGGGCTCATTTACGTCTTTGCCGCCGACGCCCTCTTTACCGCAACCGTTCCCTTTCGCGGCCCCTTGCGAGTGCGAGCATTTGTGTGCGTCCTTTGTCCTCGCACCGGCAGATTGCGACGATGGCGGTATCCGCGATAGGAGCCGATTTCAATGAGGCGCTTGATATTCATCTGCACTTCTTTGCGCAGATCGCCTTCCACCATGCCTTCGCCTTCGATGACCTGGCGGATGCGGTTGACTTCGTCCTCGGCGAGATCCTGGACCTTCTTCATCGGATCGACGTTCGCTTCCGACAAAATGCGCGCTGCGCGCGGATTACCTATACCGTAAATGTAAGTAAGCGCGATATGCGCGTGCTTGTTGCGCGGAAGATCGACGCCTGCAATACGTGCCATAGCTCTCCTTCAGCCTTGACGCTGCTTATGCTTTGAATTCACGCAGATCACTCGTACTACACCTTTACGATGGATGATCTTGCATTTATCGCAAATCTTTTTTACCGATGCTCGTACTTTCATAGACCAGCTTTCAGTTCCCGCGCCTCAGCAAACGTGTGGAGGGCGGGACTATTTATAACGGTAGACAATTCGTCCGCGATTCAGATCGTAGGGCGAAAGCTCCACAGCGACTTTATCGCCCGGCAAAATGCGTATGAAGTTCTTGCGCATCTTGCCGGAAACATGCGCCAGCACCTGATGTTTGTTCTCCAGCTCCACCCGGAACATGGCATTGGGCAGCGGTTCCAGAACCGTTGCCATTACCTCAATCGCGTCTTCCTTGCTCATTCACTCCTTGAAAGCAGCCGCTGGCTGTCAGCTTCCGCTTTTTCGAATCCGTTTACTCCGTCCTTGCCCCGCCCCTTAGGATTAGCTGTTTGGCAGTGAACTTTCAGCGCTAACGACTAGCGGCCAACAGCTAACGGCTGCTCTACTGCGTCAAAATCAGCGGACCATCCCTTGTCACAGCCACGCAGTGCTCGAAATGCGCGCTGCAGCTGCCATCGGCGGTCACCGCCGTCCACTTATCTTCGAGGACGCGAGTGCCGGGCTGGCCCGAGTTCACCATCGGTTCGATAGCCAGCACCATACCTTCGCGCAACCGGGAACCCTGACCTCGAACGCCGAAGTTTGGAACTTGCGGCTCTTCGTGCAGGTGTGTACCGATACCGTGCCCAACAAACTCGCGCACTACGCTGAACCCGTTGGACTCCACGTACTCCTGCACTGTAGCGCCCACATCACCAACCGCATTACCGATGCGTGCCGCCTGAATAGCTCGGTACAGCGCGGCTTCGGTTACCTCGAGCAGCTTCTTCAACTCCGGCGTGAGCGATCCATTCACTCCGACTGTAATAGCGGCGTCACCGTAATATCCGTCCAGCACAACGCCGCAATCGATGGAAACGATGTCCCCAGCTTTAAGTAGCCGCTTTTCTGAGGGAATACCGTGAACGATCTCCTCGTTTACCGACGTGCACAACACGCAAGGATAATCGTAGTAACCCTTAAATGCCGGCGTCGCGCCGAGTTCCTTCATCTTCTCCTCGGCGGCCCGCTCCAGCTCCATAGTGCTGACCCCCGGAGCAACCAGAGAACGCAACAGATCGAGCACTTCCCGAACCACGTGCCCGCTGCGGCGCATCTTCTCAATTTCCGCCTCCGACTTGCAGATAATCACCGTTGCCCTCAGCTGCGATCATCAGCGCGCCGGCGCGCTTCGATTACTCCAAAAATTTCCTCGGTGACTTTTTCAACCGGCAGATCGCCGTTCACCGAAGCCAGTCGGCCCTTCTGCGCATAATACGCGACCACTGGTTTAGTCTGCAGTTCATACGCGGCGAGACGCTCGCGTATGACTTCCTCGCGGTCATCGTTGCGGATCACCAGCTTGGAACCGTCACAATCGCAGGCTTCATCCACCTTGGGTGGCTGGGAATAGACGTTGTAGATCCGGCCGCAGTGGGGACAGGAACGGCGTCCAGTAAGCCTCAGTATCAATTGATTATAGTCGACATCGATGCGGATCACAATTGGCAGGCAGACTCCGCGATGCAGATTTTCAAAGAACCCATGCTCCAAAAACGCGTCCAGCCATCCGGCCTGAGCCGGCGTGCGCGGGAAACCATCCAGAATGAAGCCTGACTGGCAATCCGCCTGTCGTAGGCGGTCTGCCACCATGTCGTAGATCAATTCGTCCGGAACCAGGGCGCCGCGCGCCATAGTGTCCTTGGCTTTAAGCCCTAGTTCCGTGCCGCGCTGCACGTTAACTCGCAGAATGTCTCCGGTGGAGATCTGCGGTATGCCAAAACGTTCGGCGATGCGCTTCGCCTGCGTGCCCTTGCCTGCTCCGGGCGATCCGAGCAGAATAACCGGCCCAACGCTCCTGGACCGTTCTGCTGCCATTACCCTGGTTTGCCGACCTCCGGTCGCTCTCTCATCCATTCAAATGACGTTCTTGTAAAAACCCGGTCATGACCAGGTACGGCGGCCACGGATACGTCCGCTGCGCGGCGAAAATCCATCGTAATGGCGCATGATGAGCTGGGCTTCAATTTGCGTGACCGTATCCATGGCAACTCCCACCACGATCAACAAAGACGTTCCCCCGAAGTAAAAGTTCACGCCCAATCCGTTGGTCATCCAGGTCGGCAGCCGCTCGAAAAAGGCCCCAATTGGACCATACAAGTGGTTCAGGTGAATCCCAGTGATCATCCACTCAGGAATGAAGGAGATGATGATCAGATAAAGCGCGCCGACAAGCGTGATGCGGGTAAGGATCTCATTGACGTGGTCTGCGGTGCGCTTGCCTGGACGGATCCCAGGGATGAATCCACCATATTTCCGCATGTTGTCGGCAACTTCATTCGGGTTGAAGACAATCGAGATATAAAAGTAAGCAAAGAAAATAATACCGACCGCGTAAAGAAACGTGTACAGCGGCTCGCCCCAGCCCAGCCAACGAATCAGGTCTCCGAAGTAGCGGTTGTTGCGCAACCCGTATCCGATAGTTTGCGGCAGCGTGAGAATCGACGAGGCAAAGATCACAGGCATGACTCCGCCTGCGTTTACGCGCAAAGGCAGGTGTGTGGACTGGCCACCCATGACCTTGCGGCCGACAACGCGCTTGGCATACTGCACCGGGATCCGCCGCTCACTGCGTTCCACATAAACGATGAAGGCGACCACCAGGATCATGACACCCATCAGCAGGATCATGGCAGGCGCGGTAAAGGCGCCCCAAGCATCAGTGCGGACTTTGTCGTAAAGATCGACCACTGCTCGCGGAAGCCCGACTACAATTCCGGCGAAGATCAGCAGCGACATGCCGTTTCCGATGCCCCGTTCGGTAATTTGCTCACCCAGCCACATGATGAAGGCGCTGCCTGTGGTAAGGGTCAGCATGGTCATGAGGATGAACTTCGCGCCGGGTTCAATTACGAAATCACCGGCCTTTTGGAGACTGACAGCGATACCAAATGATTGGATTGCGCTGAGAATTACGGTGAGATAACGCGTCCACTGCGTAATTTTCTTGCGCCCGAGTTCGCCTTCCTTCTGCAGTTTGGCCAGCGGCTCATAAACCACGGTCAGGAGTTGCAAGATAATTGAAGCGGTAATGTAGGGCATGATGCCCAAGGCGAACACGGTGAGGCGGCGAAGGTTGCCGCCGCTGAAAAGGTCGACAAAGCCGAGTAGCGAGCCGCGACTCTGTTCAAAGAACTGCTGCAGTTTATCCGTGTTAATCCCAGGGGTATAGATGTGCCCGCCCAGGCGGTACACGGCAAGCATCGCCAGTGTGAACAGAATGCGCTTGCGTAAATCAGGAATACGAAAGACGTTTGCCAGCTTCTCCAGCATTACTGCAAGACCTCGCACTTGCCGCCGGCCTTGGTGATCTTCTCCTGGGCCGACTTGGAGAACTTGTGAGCCTGGACGGTTAGCGCGGTGGAGAGTTCGCCATCGCCGAGGACCTTGACGGGAAAGGCTGTCTTGATCACTCCGGCTTTGCGCAGGACATCCGGGGTGATGGTGGTTTCGCCGAGGGCGGCCAGGCGTTCCAGATTCACAATGTTGTATTCCTTGCGGAAAATGTTGGTGAACCCCCTCTTGGGCATGCGGCGATGCAGCGGCATCTGCCCGCCTTCAAAGCCCCGCATCATGCGCGAACCGCTGCGCGAGCGCTGGCCTTTGTGTCCGCGGGTGGAAGTCTTCCCCATCCCAGAACCCATTCCACGGCCTACACGCTTGCGGTTCTCTGAGGCCTTTTTCGGTGCTCGAACATTCGAAAGGTTCATAAATCGGCTCTTGGATATTGGCTCTTAGCTTTTGCCTCTTAGCTTTTGCCTCTTAGCTTTTGCCTCTTAGCTTTTAGCTAACGGCTAAAGGGTAAGTGCTAAGAGCTTATCCCACAATTTCTACCAAATGGGGCACTTTCGCCACCATGCCGCGAATAGCCGGCGTATCGGGCCGTTCAATCACCTGATTCAGGCGCGTAAATCCCAAACCTTTCACTACTAGCTTGTGCTTGACCGGTGAGCATATTGCGGAACGCACCCACTTCAAGTGCAGCCTGCCGGCGGACTTGGTCGCGGTCTTTGCGGTCATTACAGTTCCTCCACCGACTTGCCACGTAGGGACGCAACAGCTTCCTTGTTCTTCAATTTCCTAAGCGCATCAAAAGTCGCTTTGACGACGTTGTGCGGGTTCGTAGTGCCAATAGATTTCGTCAGCACGTTTTGAACGCCTGCCGAGGTCATGACAGCACGGACAGCGCCACCCGCAATCACGCCTGTACCTTCCGGGGCGGGCTTCAGCAACACCATACCCGAGCCAAACCTGCCGAGCACGGTGTGAGGAATGCTGGTCTGCGTGAGATTCACCCGGAAAAGATTCTTCTTAGCCGATTCAATGCCCTTGCGGATGGCCTGGGGAACTTCTTTGGCCTTGCCGGAGCCAAATCCGACCACGGCGGCGGTGGGATCTCCAACCACAACCAGGGCGGCAAAGGACAGATTCTTGCCTCCTTTGACAACCTTGGTCACGCGATTGATCGCGACTACTTGATCCTTAAGCTGGTAAGAACCGGAATCGAGTTTTCTAGCAACAGTTGGCATCATCAACCCATTTCGGAATTTGGTAATTGAGTAATTTGGTAATTGGGAAATTGCACGTCGATTACTCAATTACCCAATTATCAAATTTCCCAATCTTCTAGAATTGCAGTCCCGCTTCGCGCGCGGCATTCGCCAGCGCTTTCACACGCCCGTGATAGATATATCCGCCACGGTCAAACACTACTTTCGTAACACCCTTGGCCTTGGCGCGTTCGGCAATCGCTTTCCCCACTTCTTTGGCTGAGGCCACGTTGCCGCCGGTGCGGCGCTCTCCTTTTTTGCCCTCAGCCGAATTGGCAGAGACGATGGTTGCGCCTTTCAGATCGTCGATTATCTGAACATAGATATGGTTGAGCGAGCGGTACACGTTCAGCCTCGGCCGCTCAGCAGTACCGAGCAGCTTTTTGCGGATGCGTTCGTGCACGTGCCGCCGATTCGCGTTCTTTGATGATTGCGTCAGCATTTGTTTAAGCCCTCAGCTGTCAGCACTCAGCTATCAGCAAAAGCATTTACTGGAAACCCCTTCAGCTAGCGGCACCAAACCCATAGCCGAGAGCCGAGGGCTGAAAGCTATTTCGCTCCCGTCTTTCCGACTTTCTTCTTCAACCGCTCGCCCGCATAGCGCACGCCCTTGTTTTTGTAGGGATCGGGTGGGCGGAGGCCTCGCATTTCAGCAGCAACCTGGCCGACTTTCTGCCGGTCGATTCCGCTTACCGACAGTTTCGTCTGCTTGGGATCGATCGCAACCTCAATTCCTGAGGGCAGCGGATACTCAATAGGATGCGAATATCCGAGGTTGAATACCACCATGCCTTTTCCCTTTAATTCGGCGCGGTAGCCAATACCGACGATCTCCAGTTCGCGCGTCCAGCCCTTAGTGACGCCCTCGACGGCATTGTTTACCAGGGCGCGAGCCAAACCGTGCACAGCAGCTTGCGAATCATCCTCGCGGATCGCAACCAGGTGCCCGTCCTGCTGCTCCATGCGAATGCCTCGCGGCAGTTGAGTCTCCAGCTTGCCCTTCGGGCCCTGGACGCCAACGACGCTGCCCTCGATTTTTACTGTGACACCCTTCGGGACCGGGATCGGCTTTTTTCCAATTCGTGACATAAAAGCAGCTCTTAGCCTTTGGCTCTTAGCTCCTAGCTCAAACTTCCTGGCTTTCAGCCAAAGGCTAAAAGCAAAGAGCTAAAAGCTGGTTTTCTACCAAATCTCGCAAAGCACCTCGCCGCCGACGCCCTGCTTGCGCGCCTGCCGTCCGGTCATGACGCCGCGGGGCGTAGTCAGAATGTTGATGCCCATTCCACCCAGCACACGTGGAATCTCGCTGCGCCGTACGTAAACCCGGCAACCAGGGCGCGACACGCGTTCAACGTTGGAGATGACGGCCTCATTGTTACTGCCATACTTCAGATAAATTCGAAGAACTTTATGCCCGTCCTCTTCCGCCCCCTTGAAGTTAGAGATGTATCCCTCCTCTTTGAGGATGCGGGCGATCTCCAGCTTCAGCTTGGAAGCGGGAATATCCACCTTCTGGTGGCGCGACTGAATCGCATTACGGATTCGCGCCAGCATATCTGCGACCGGATCGGTCAACCTCATCGTTTTGCTTCTCCTCAGAGCACGTCACCTTAGGAAAGGTGCAGTGCCCATTCACTCTGGTTTACCAGGACGACTTCGAAACACCGGGAATTTCCCCGCGCAAAGCCAGCCCGCGGAAACACAAGCGGCAGAGGCCGAACTTGCGGATATAGGCCCGTGGCCGTCCGCACAATTTGCAGCGGTTATGCCTGCGGGTGGAAAATTTCAGCTTCGGCTCTTTGCCACGAGCCTTGTCAAATTTCTCCTGAATCTTGCTGTCCTTTACTCGTTTTGCTGTAGTTGCCAAATTCGCTCCTGGCTCAATGATTCAATGCCTAAATGATTCGCTGATTCAATTTCTACGCCCGGAACGGCATTCCCAGATGCCGCAGCAGGGCTCGCGCCTGATCGTCCGAACGAGCGGTGGTCACGATCGTGACGTTCATACCTTTCAGCTTGTCCACCTTGGCATAGTCGATCTCCGGGAAGATCAACTGATCGTGCAGACCTAGCGTGTAATTGCCGCGGCCATCGAAGGATTTCATCGAAACCCCGCGAAAATCGCGGACCCGTGGCAGCACCACATTCACCAGCCGGTCGAAAAATTCATACATGCGGTCGCCGCGCAACGTGACCATTGCGCCAATGGGCTGGCCTTCGCGCACTTTAAAAGCAGCGATCGACTTCTTGGCCCGCGTGATCACCGGTTTTTGTCCGGTGATCAGGCCGAGTTCGTTGCTGGCGGGATCGAGCACCTTCGCGTTCTGGGTAGCTTCGCCCACACCCATGTTGACGACGATCTTATGCAGGTGCGGCACCGCCATGGGATTTTTGAAATCGAATTCCTTCATTAGCACTGGCGCGATCTCCTGGCGAAACCGGGACTTCAGCCGCGGAGTCTCCTTCGCGCTGTGCCGCGCCGCCTCCGGCGCTCGGGCGGGCTCTGCCGCAGGAGCCTTCTTATCTTTTTTATCTTTAGCCATGCTTAACTCGATTGTGTAATTGCGGAATCTAAATCCCGCCTTTGAAATTCCTCAATTACTCAATTACAAAATTACTCAATTATTTGTCCAGCGTCGCTCCACATTGGCGGCAGACCCGCACTTTCCGGTCGCCCTGCACTTCATGGCCGATCCGCACCGGCCGCTTGCATCCCGCACAAACCAGGGCCACATTGGAAAGCGAAATCCGGCTCTCCTGCTCGGCAATGCCGCCCTTCACATTGCGTTGCGGATTGGGACGTACGTGTTTTTTCACCACCATGACGTGTTCAACCAGAACCTTGCCATCGTTGGGAAACACGCGCAGCACGCGCCCTTCTTTGCCCTTATCGCGCCCCGTGATCACTTTCACGGTATCGTTGCGCCGGATATCCACTCGTTTATGTGCGGTCGTTGCCGTTGCCATCGATTAACCCGATTTCGTAATTTGGTAATTGAGTAATTTTGTAATTTCAATTATCTGATTACTCAATTTCCCAATTACTCAATGCTTCACAACACTTCTGGTGCCAGTGAAACGATCTTCAAGAACTTCTTCTCACGCAGTTCCCGCGCAACCGGTCCGAATACGCGTGTTCCCACAGGTTCGCCCGCTTCGTTGATCAGAACCGCAGCATTCTGGTCAAACCGGATGTACGTCCCGTCCCGCCGGCGATACTCCTTCCGCGTGCGCACGATTACAGCCTTCACTACCTTTCCCTTCTGAACTTGACCATCCGGAGCCGCTTCCTTAACGCTCGCTGTGACCACGTCACCCAAGCTGGCACGTAATCCAGTCGCTCCGCCCAGAGGGAGAATCATCTGCAGACGGCGCGCGCCGGAATTGTCGGCGACTTCGAGCATGCTTCGCATCATCACGGTCATGAGTGCTTCTCCAGGACGCCCGTCTACTGCGTTTCCGCAGCCACCGTCTCCGGCAGCAAAGCTGCCCGCTGTACTACTTCTTTCAGCCGCCAGCGCTTGAGCTTGGAAAGCGGCCGAGTCTCTTCCAGGCGAACGAAGTCTCCTACGTGAGCCTGATTTTTCTCGTCATGCGCATAGAACTTTTTCGCTTTCGAAACTACCCGGCCATAAAACGGATGCGCCTTCTTGCGCACCACTTGCACGACAATAGTCTTCTGCATCCGGTTGGATACGACTTTGCCGATAATTTCCTTGCGCCTTCCCATGCGCTCGGCCGCGCTGCCCTGCTGTGCATTCGTCTCGGGCATTACTTCTTCTCCCTGGCCGCGGCAAGCTCGCGCTCGCGGGCAATTGTTTTCACGCGCGCGATGTCCTTGCGCAAACCGCGCATCTTTTTCAAGCTCTCCGTCTGTCCCATGTTGAGCTGAAACTTCAACTTGAAGAGCTGGTCGTTGAGCTCGCGCTCCTGATGGTTAAGCTCATCGTCGGTCAAATTGCGCACCTTTTCTGCTTTCATATCCCGTCTCTTAATGCAGTCCCTCGCGCTTCACCAGCATGGTGCGCAGCGGCAGCTTGTGCGACGCCAAGCGCAACGCCTCTGCCGCATCCTGCGGCGTAACTCCTTCCATCTCGAACAAAATCTTCCCCGGCCGCACCACCGCGACCCAGTGATCGGGAGCGCCCTTGCCTTTTCCCATGCGGGTTTCCGCCGGCTTCTTGGTGACCGGCTTGTCGGGGAAGAGCCGCAGCCAGATCTTGCCGCCGCGCTTAATGAAGCGAGTCATGGCCACCCGGCTGGCTTCAATCTGCCGATCGGTAATCCAGCCCGGCTCCAGCACTTTCAATCCGAAATCTCCAAACGCAAGTTCGCTGCCGCGCCACGCCTTGCCGGCCATGCGGCCGCGCTGCTGCTTGCGGTACTTAACTTTCTTCGGCATCAACATAAATCAGCTCTCAGCTAAAACGCTCCCGTGCTGACACCCGGCTGCTGCTCCCGCTTTTTCTGCGGCAGGATCTCGCCCCGATAAATCCAGCATTTCACACCGATCACGCCGTACGTGGTTTTGGCCTCGGAAAAACCGTAGTCGATATCCGCCCGCAACGTGTGCAGCGGCAGGCGTCCTTGCAGATACCATTCCGAGCGGGCGATTTCATTACCGTTGAGCCGTCCGCTCACACGAACCTTGATGCCCTTGCAACCGAAGCGCAGCGCCGAATCTACCGCCTTGCGCATGGCCCGACGGAATCCCACGCGCTTTTCCAGCTGCAACGCAATCGACTCGGAGACCAGTTGCGCGTCCAGCTCCGGCTTATGCACTTCCTGGATGTCGATGTACACCTCGCGCGAGGTGCGCTTCTGCACGTCCTGCTTCAGTTTGTCGATTTCCGCGCCTTTGCGTCCGATGATGATTCCCGGCCGTGCCGTGCGGATGATGACTCGCAGCTTGTTGCCCGGACGCTCCACTTCGATGGAGCTGACGCCCGCCGACTTCAGCTTTTCCTTGAGCTCGTTTTTCAGCTTGACGTCTTCCAGCAATAGCTTGTCGTAATCGCGCTCAACAAACCAGCGCGATTTCCACGGCTTGGTGTAGCCGAGGCGAAACCCGTACGGATGAACTTTTTGTCCCATGGTCGCTCCTAATTCTCTACTTTGCTCTCACTTTGCGCTTCTGCAGGACGCGCCTAGCTTTTCGTTTCGCAGGTGCCTTGCTGCCGCTTTCTTCTCCGACCACAGTCGCCACCGCTTCCCCATTCTTGCCACGCTCTGCCAGCACCAGCTCAATGTGCGAAATGCGCCGGACATAGCGGTAAGCGCGTCCCATGGGCGCCGGGCGGATGCGCTTCATGCGCGGCCCGTCATTGGCTACGGCATGCTTCACGTAAAGCTGATCTACATCCACATCGACACCTTTTTCCGAACTCAGATAGTTGGCATTCTCAATCGCGGAGCGCAGCAGCTTTTCGACCGTCGCCGACACGCGTTTCTTCGTAAAAGCCAGCGTGTTGAGCGCGTCTTCCACTTTGCGCCCCTTGATCAAGTTCAGCACCAGCCGCGCCTTCTGCGGCGAGACGCGCATGAACCGGGCTTGAGCTCGAAATTCCATTCGCTCTCCTATGACTTCGGCGCCGGGGTAGCCGGAGCTGCTGGAGCCGCGGCTCCAGCTGGCACTGGCGCTCCCGGACCTCCGGGCACTCCTGCTGGCCTAACCGCCGCTTCGGTGGCCGCCCTCATCGAGTGTCCTTTGAACTGGCGCGTGAAGCTGAATTCACCCAGCTTGTGTCCTACCATGTTCTCGGTGATGTACACCGGAATGAATTTCTTTCCGTTGTGCACTGCGATGGTGTGGCCGACAAACTCAGGAATAATCGTCGAGCGCCGCGACCACGTGCGCAGCACCTTCTTCTCATTGCGCGAGTTCATGCCTTCGACCCGCTGTTGCAGGAAGCCATCAACAAACGGCCCTTTTTTAGTTGAACGTGCCATAAATTCAGCTCTTAGCTCTTAGCCCTCAGATTTTCGCCACCACCTCAAACCTTTAGGTCTCCTGGTCTTGGCCAACAACCAACGACGAGCGACCAATGACTATTTCCCTCTCCGGCTCACGATGAACGCATCCGTGCGCTTGTTATTGCGCGTCTTGTAGCCGCGCGTAGGCTGGCCCCACGGCGTTACCGGATGTCGGCCGCCGGAAGTCTTGCCCTCGCCGCCGCCATGCGGATGATCCACCGGGTTCATGGATACGCCACGGTTCACCGGACGCCGTCCCAACCAACGCATCTTTCCTGCCTTGCCGATGGTGACATTTTCGTGATCGGTATTGCCCACCTGCCCGATCGTCGCCATACAATCCTGCGCGACTTTCCGCGTTTCGCCCGACGGCAGCTTCACCAGCGCGTAATCGCCTTCCTTGGCGACCAGCTGGGCCGCGCCACCGGCCGAGCGCACCATCTGCGCGCCCTTTCCGGGACGCAACTCGATGTTGTGGATCGTAGTGCCGGGCGGGATATTGCGCAGCGGCAGGGCGTTGCCGACCAGAATATCGGCTTCCGGCCCGCTTACTATCTTTTGACCCACTTTCAGCCCATCCGGTTGCAAAATGTAGCGCTTGTCACCGTCGGCATAGGCGATCAGTGCGATGCGCGCCGAACGGTTGGGATCGTATTCAATCGACGCCACGGTAGCCGGAATCCCCGTCTTGTCGCGCTTGAAATCGATGATGCGCAGCTTGCGCTTGTGCCCGCCGCCGCGGTGCCACATGGTGGTATCGCCGGAGTTACGCCGTCCGCCGGTCCGTTGCTTAGGCTCGAGCAGCGGCTTGTGTGGCCGCGTGCTGGTGATGTCGTCATTGACCAGCGTGGTGCGAAATCGCAGCGTCTGCGTGGTCGGTCTGTAAGTCTTGATTGCCATAAAAAGCTCGTTCTTGTCGCTGATCGTTCGTCATTGGTCGTTGGCAAAATCAGCGAACCACGAACGACCAGTGACCAACGACGTTCTTACAAATTCTGCGCGTACTCCGGCATTTTTTCGCCGGACCGCAAGCGCACATACGCTTTTTTCCAGTCCGGACGATAACCGGCAAACTTGCCCCGTCGCCGCTCCTTGCCCGGATAATTGGCGGTCCGCACGGAAGCCACTTTCACCTTGAAAATCGTCTGCACGGCTTCCTTAATCTCGGTCTTGCTGGCCTTGCTCGTCACCTGGAACACCAGCGTGTTCTGGTTTTCCTTGATGGCCAGACCTTTCTCGGTAATGACGGGGCGGCGAATAATTTGATACGCGGACTTCATCAGGCGACCTCCGCCGCTTTTTCATGTCGTGTCCTGCGCCGAGGAGAGGCGGTTGACTTCTTCGCCGGTTCGCTTTCTGCTGCCCGACGTTGCCGCTTCGAAACCGAGCCCTGCAAAGTGATCTGCAGCTTTTCGATCGCCGGCTGGGTAAAGATCGCGCGGTCATACCGTAACAGGTGATAGGGGTGCACCTGGTTCGCCCGCACCAACTCGATACCCTCAAGATTGCGCGAACTAAGTTCCAGGTTCCGATTACCATTACCCGCCGATTCCACCAGCAGCGCGGTTGCGTCCACTTTCAAGTTATCCAGCGCCTCGCGAAACAGCCTGGTCTTGGGCTCCTTCACATCAAACGCGCTCACGACGATCAGCTTGCCGTCGGCGAACTTCGCTGCCAGCGCCGATCGCAACGCGCCCAGCAGCTTCTTTCGTGGAAAGGCATACTCATAAGAACGCGGCTGCGGACCGTGCACCGTGCCTCCATGGCGCCACAGCGGCGAACGGATCGAGCCCACACGCGCGCGCCCAGTGCCTTTCTGCCGCCAAAGTTTCTTTCCGGAACCTGAAACCAGCTTGCGATTCTTGGTGGCGTGGGTGCCGGCGCGCTGGGCGGCGCGATACTGCTTCACCGCTTCCCACAGCAGGTCCTCGTTCACGGCGCCGAAGACCTCGTCCGCTAGCTCCAGCGTGCCAACCTTTTTTCCACTCAGATCGTAGATGTCAATGCTTGCCATGCTCTTATGCCTTCTTCGCCGCCCTCTTGGCTGCTTTCAGCGGATCGATGGTGGTTGCACCGGCAAATCCACGGCGCTCCCGCGGCGGCTTCTTGGCTTTGGTGATCACCAGATACCCGCCGTTCGGTCCCGGCACGCTGCCCTCCACCACCAACAGGTTCTCGTCCTTATCCACGCCAATCACTCGCAGGTTGCGGGCGGTCACGCGTGCGTTTCCCATGTGTCCCGACATGCGCATGCCTTTGAAAACACGCGATGGAAATGCAGACGAACCAATCGAGCCAGTAATCTGAAACATGGAACCGTGCGACTTCGGCCCGCCGCCAAAATGGTGACGCTTGACTACGCCCTGAAACCCACGTCCTTTGCTCACGCCTACAATGTCAACGAACCTTTCGCCATCGAAAATGTCCACCAGCACGCGGTCACCCGCCTTGACGGCACCGTCACTCTGAGTTTTTTCTTCGACTTCGATCGGCACCTCACGCACAAATTTCACCGGCGGCAGATTGTGCTTCGCCAAATGTCCGCGCGCAGGCTTGGTCAGGCGCGACTCTTTCACAAATTCCACTAATCCGATCTGCGCGGCGGCGTACCCGTCTTTCGCTTCAGATTTGTGCTGCGTGATCACGCAGGGCCCCGCCTGCAGAACTGTCGCCGGATGCACGTCGCCTTTGTCATCGAAGAGCTGCGTCATCCCGACCTTTTTCCCTAAAATTCCAGCAACCTTTGCCATGATCCTTCTCTATTTGTGCTCTTTGCCGAATGCCTTGATCTCGACATCCACACCCGCCGGCAGATCCAGCTTCATCAGCGCATCCACCGTCTGCGGCGTCGGATCCAGAATGTCCAGCAGCCGCTTGTGCGTGCGGATTTCGAACTGCTCGCGCGACTTCTTATCCACGTGCGGCGAACGCAGCACACAATACTTGTTCTTCATCGTGGGCAGCGGAATCGGTCCTGCGATCTGCGCGCCAGTGCGCTTTGCAGTCTCGACAATCTCGCCCGTGGATTGGTCCAGAATGCGATAGTCGTACGCCTTCAGTCGAATGCGGATTTTTTCGTTTCCTATCACGTTTTCTCTCTAACCCCTTCCGGCTCTCCCGGAAGGAAAGAACCTGCGGGATGCTGCAACCCGCATCGTCATGTAGAGACGTAACTAGGTACGTCTCTACTCATGGTTCGCTACTGCACAATCTCGCTGATCGTTCCTGCTCCCACCGTGTGTCCGCCTTCGCGGATGGCGAAACGTAAGCCTTTCTCCATCGCCACCGGCGTGATCAGCTCAATCACCAGCTGCACGTTGTCTCCCGGCATCACCATCTCGGTTCCGGAAGGCAGTTCCGCTACTCCCGTCACATCGGTGGTGCGCAGGTAAAACTGCGGCCGATACCCTTTGAAGAACGGTGTATGCCGCCCACCTTCTTCTTTGGTCAGAATGTAGACCTCAGCCTTGAACTTGGTGTGCGGCGTGATCGAACCGGTTTTCGCCAGCACCATGCCGCGTTCCACATCGTCCTTGCCGATGCCGCGCAGCAGCAGCCCTGCGTTGTCGCCCGCCATGCCTTCATCCAGCTGCTTTTTGAACATCTCGACGCCCGTGACTACCGTCTTGCGGGTCTCGCGGAAGCCAACGATTTCAACTTCCTCGCCCACCTTGATCTTGCCGCGCTCGATTCGTCCGGTCACGACCGTGCCACGCCCAGAGATCGAGAAGATGTCTTCAATCGGCATCAGGAACGGCTTGTCCACTTCCCGCTTGGGCAACGGAACCGATTCATCCACCGCCTTCATCAGTTCGTCAATCTGCTTTTCCCACTTGGCCTCGCCATTCAGCGCGCCCAGCGCCGAGAGACGCACCACCGGCACCGTGTCGCCGGGGAACTGGTACCCCTTCAACAGTTCGCGCACTTCCAGTTCCACCAATTCCAGCAGTTCGGTGTCGTCTACCTTGTCACACTTGTTCAGCGCTACCACGATGTAGGGCACGCCTACCTGCCGCGCCAAGAGCACGTGCTCCCGGGTTTGCGGCATGGGTCCGTCGTCCGCACCCACCACCAGAATTGCACCGTCCATCTGCGCCGCCCCGGTGATCATGTTCTTGATGTAGTCGGCGTGGCCCGGGCAGTCGACGTGCGCGTAGTGCCGCTTGTCGGTCTCGTACTCGACGTGCGCGGTCGCAATGGTGATGCCGCGAGCTTTTTCTTCCGGCGCGTTGTCGATCGAGTCAAACGAGCGGAACTGGATCTTGGGGTTGTGCTTCTGCAGAACCTTGGTGATGGCCGCCGTCAGCGTGGTCTTGCCATGATCGATGTGACCGATGGTGCCTACGTTCACGTGCGGTTTATTGCGCTCAAATTTCTCTTTTGCCATTTCTATCCTCAGCTTTTAGCTCTTAGCTCAAACCTGGACCCTGTTGTTCCGAACCACCTTCCTGGCAAGCAAGCTCCTTTGTGGGCACCTTCCTCGATTCTGCAGGTCGCCGTTCATTTACTATCGCCTGAAACCCACCGGCAATCGTTCTGCCGGAGCTTCCGGTCGGTACTCTAACAGCGCCGTCGAGAAGTGCTCCCACTTCAGCAGTATTACTTCGGTCGCAGGCTCCAACTCTGGCAATGAGAGCCACACGCCCAAGTGACTCTCGCTTACTACAAATCCTTCCAGAAACTCCCTGTCCGAAACGATTCCCTTCAGCGCTTCGCGGGCATTCGGCAGCAAACGAAAGCGAACCCTGCTGCCGCTCAAGTTCATTCGTGCTTCTCAAAAATCAGATCGCGACGCCCTAGTCCAAACCACACCATATTTCGCAAGCGCTGCAGTTCGCTGTGCGTCATGGAATCCAGGACCTGATCCACCAAGTCCCACGCCAAAACCACGTTTTGTTGTGCTTGGGGCGTCTCTATTTCCAGTCTCCAACTGAGTGTATTGCTGTTCCAGGTGATGCTGGTTAGCCGGTATCCAGCCCCCAAATCCTTCAAAATCTTCTCGACTTCCTTACCCAATTCGTAGCCGCGCTCCCGCCTGCGCTCGTCGGCTCGGAACAACTCCACTTTGCTTTGCCGAAACTGCTCCTCGGAAAGCCCCATCACCCTGGCTGCACTCTTCTCGGTGTCTGAAAGGTTTTGAGGGTCAGGATTCGAAAATCCAGGCGGAACGTTCACTTGAAAATTCGATGTCGCCATATTCCCTACCTCCCCACCGTCTTCCCCTGCACGCGGGCGATGATCTCTTCCGCCACGGCGCGCGGGGCTTCTTCATAACGCGCAAAATGCATCGAGTAAGTCGCGCGGCCCTGGGTGCTCGAGCGCATGTGCGTCGCATAGCCGAACATTTCGGCCAGCGGCACGATGGCTTTGATCACCTGCGACCCGGCACGATGTTCCATGCCCTCAATGCGCCCGCGGCGCGAACTCAAGTCGCCCATAATCGCGCCCGCGAAATCTTCCGGCACCACGACTTCGACAGACATAACCGGCTCCAGCAACACCGGCGACGCTCGTCGCGCAGCTTCTTTGAAGGCCATCGAGCCGGCAATCTTGAAAGCCATTTCGCTGGAATCCACTTCGTGGTAGCTGCCGTCGTAAAGCGTGGCCTTGACGTCGACCATTTCGTAGCCGGCGAGAACGCCGCCTTCCATGGCTTCCTTAATACCGTGATCGATCGGCTTGATGTATTCCTTGGGTACCGAGCCGCCGACGATGTCATTCACAAACTCGTAGCCTTTGCCTGCGGGCTGCGGTTCCAGGCGGATCTTGGCATGTCCATACTGGCCACGGCCGCCCGTCTGCCTAATATATTTGCCTTCAGCTTCCGCAGCCTTGCGGATCGTCTCGCGATAAGCAACCTGCGGCTTGCCCACATTCGCTTCCACAGAGAACTCGCGCATCATACGGTCGATGATGATCTCAAGATGCAGCTCGCCCATACCGCTGATGATGGTCTGTCCGCTGTCAGGATCGGTGTGAACTTTGAAAGTTGGGTCTTCCTGCGCCAGCTTGGCCAGCGCCAAGCCCATCTTCTCCTGATCGCCTTTGGTCTTAGGCTCGACCGCCACAGCGATCACAGGCGCCGGGAACTCGATGGACTCCAGAAGAATCGGGTGCTTCTCGTCGCAAATCGTGTCGCCGGTAGTGACGTTGCGCAGACCTACGCACGCGCAGATATCGCCCGCGTAAATTTCGCTGATCTCTTCGCGCTTGTTGGCGTGCATCTTGAGCAATCGCCCGATGCGCTCGCTGCGCTGCTTGCCGACGTTGTAGACGGAATCGCCAGTCTTGAGCTGTCCTGAGTAAACCCGGACGAATGCAAGCTGACCTACGAATGGGTCCGTCATGATCTTGAACGATAGCGCCGAGAACGGCTCTTTGTCGTCGGCCTTGCGTTCAATGGTCTGATTGTTATCGGGATTCGTTCCTTTTACCGGAGGGATATCTAGGGGGGAGGGCAAGAAATCTACAACCGAATCTAGCAGCGGCTGCACGCCTTTATTCTTGAACGCGGTTCCGCAGATCACCGGGAACAGCTTTAGCGCAATCACGCTCTTCCGCAGAGAAGCCTTCAGCTCTTCCGGAGAAATCGTCTCGCCTTCCATGTACTTGTGCAGCAGGTCGTCATCGTTCTCGACAATGGTCTCGACCATCTGATTATGGAAAGCATTGGCCTTTTTCTTCAGCTCTTCGGGAATTTCCTCGGTCACGTATTCGGCGCCCAGAGTCTCATCTTTCCAGATAATCGCCTTCATCTGGAACAGATCAATTACGCCTTTGAACTTGTCTTCTTGTCCGATGGGAAGCTGAATGGCTACGGGGCGGGCGTTGAGGCGCTTGCGGATGGTATCGATAGCATGCTCAAAATCGGCGCCCATCTTGTCCATCTTATTAATAAAGCAAATTCGCGGGACTTCGTATTTATCGGCCTGGCGCCATACGGTTTCTGACTGCGGCTCAACGCCATGAACGGCGTCGAACACAGCGCAAGCGCCATCGAGGACGCGCAACGAGCGCTCAACTTCTGCCGTGAAATCTACGTGGCCGGGAGTATCAATGATATTGATGCGAATGTCGCGCCAGAGACACGTAGTCGCGGCGGAGGTAATGGTGATCCCGCGCTCCTGCTCCTGCTCCATCCAGTCCATAGTTGCAGTGCCTTCATGGACCTCTCCGATGCGGTGCGTCCTCCCGGTATAGAAAAGGATGCGTTCCGTCGTAGTGGTCTTACCAGCATCGATGTGGGCCATGATGCCGATATTCCTGCAACGGTCTAATGGGACTTGTCTGGGCACGACTTCTAAACTCTTTCTGGGCTCCGAACTGCTTTTGATTGAATAATTGGGAAATTGAGTAATTGGGTAATTTGAAACCCACCTGCTTTTTAATTACTCAATTCCAAATTTTCCAATTACTCAATTTTCTTTACCACCGGTAATGCGCGAAAGCCTTATTGGCATCGGCCATGCGATGGACATCTTCTTTTTTCTTTATTGTTGCGCCTCGATTGTTGGCAGCATCGAGCAATTCGTTGGTCAATTTATCGATCATTCCTTTCTCGGCCCGTCCGCGGGAGTAGGTAATAAGCCAACGTATAGCCAACGATGTGCGGCGATCGGGGTTCACTTCCACCGGCACCTGATAATTGGCGCCGCCAACGCGCCGGGTTTTCACCTCGAGCAACGGCTTGACGTTCTCGACCGCCTTCTTGAACAGCTTCAAGGGCTCATCCCCGCCCTTCTGCTGCAAGCGGGTCAAGGCTTCGTAAAATATGCCTTCCGCCGTGCTCTTCTTCCCCGACCACATCATGGAATTGACGAATTTTGTGACCAGATCCGATCCGTACACCGGATCAGCTTCTACTCCGCGTTTTGCAATGTGTCCTTTTCGAGGCATCTGTTACCAACTCTCAGCTTTCATCCAAAACCGACAACTTACCGCGGTCTTTTCGCGCCGTACTTCGATCGCCCTTGCTTGCGGTTGGCGACGCCGACCGCGTCTAGGGTGCCGCGAATCACGTGATACCGCACTCCTGGAAGGTCCTTCACGCGGCCGCCGCGGATGAGCACGATCGAGTGCTCCTGCAGGTTGTGTCCGACTCCGGGGATGTACGTCGTGACTTCAATTCCATTGGTCAGGCGAACTCGCGCCACCTTCCGCAGCGCCGAGTTCGGCTTCTTAGGCGTCTGCGTGTAAACGCGGGTGCACACTCCGCGCTTTTGCGGACTCCCTTGCAGCGCCGGGCTTGCCGTCTTATAGCGCGTCCGCCGCCGGCCAGTACGAACCAATTGATTGAAAGTAGGCACCGTTAATGGCTCCTTTAGCTTCTTACAACCTGCTCAACCGAACCGCGCACACAGAGAGCGGCCGCAACCACCAGTAATTTCCCCGATTAAGGGCTGGATGGCAGGTCAACCATCCATGCTTCTCGCTTTGTGCGAGAGATTCGGTTTCCCGTTTGCGACTAACGCCGTCGACGGTGGCGCCAGGCCCGATAGCGGGAGGCGCTCCGTTTCGTCAGCAAACTGTCCCGCATAGCCTTCCAACGGGCGAAAGGTAAATCGCAGGACGTTTCAGCGAGGGCTCTTTAGAATTCCTTCCGAAGAGGTGTATCTCTAAAGCTCGACTGTATTTCTTCGCGGACTTGCGGGTCGCACCTAGCAGACTCCACCACCGCGTACAAGCAAGCCAGAATTTGACTCGCGGAACCTAACAAATATATCAACACAGATTGCAAAACGTCAACAAAGTCGCGGCGCATCCGTGCCAATAGTGCGCTACTTCTCATGAAAGTCGATCCACGCGCCCGTCTTGCCATAGTCGGTGCGCAAACTGCACTGCTTCGTGCCCGTGTGGGCCAACGTAAGCTGCAGTTCCTTGGCGGGCGCACTCAGCTCGCCGATCTCCATCGGAGCGCGTACCAGATCCTGATGTTCATCGTATTGCGCCTTGTCGCTGACGTTCTTGTTCACGACGAGAGTCCAATGGTTTTTTCCCGGGATCATGTAAACGCTCTTCGCCCCGGGCCCTACCTGTGTCTTGTCGAAGATGAGATTCACTGGTGTGAACAGTACTATGGGCGAACCGCCGGGAGCCCAGGGTTTTCCATTCTGTGGCTTCTCCTTATCGCTCAGGACAGGAATGTACCGGATGCTGATCTCGTTGCCGTCCTCGAAAGTGCAAACGGTTGTGACCGGATCGGGTTTGGAATCCGGCAGAGCAAACACATTGAAAATGAGACAGAGCGCCAGATAACAAGCCTCTGACGAAGCGCGTTGGAGCATTCACGCCCTCCCCGCCGAAAGTGTAGCGCCAGAGGCCAGCCGGGCGAAAGTCTTTGTTCACTTATAAGGACTAAACACGAAATCGACGCGAGCGCTGCTCTTGGACTGTCCCGCGACGTATTTCCATTTCCTCACGGCGCGTATAGCCGCCTCTGCAAGTACTGGATTTCCGCCGAGGACAGAGACCGACTCCACGTTTCCTGAGGGTGAGATCAATAGATTCAGGCGTACCGTTCCTCCAATGTAGGACCGCTTCAAGTCCGGAGGATAATCGGGTTCTACCTTATAGATCGGCTTTCGTCGCGAGGGGGCATCTTCAGCACACAACAGCGTAAGGCAAAATGCGCTGAATAGTGAAAATAGGAGAACCCAAAATACTGCCTTTTGAGTCGTCATGCAGCGGCGCAGACCACCGCAACGGATTGGCACATCAGGCGAATACATCAAATCGATGCATAGATTTTATCGTCCTACCAGTCCCACTCTTTAGTTACGAGAGATTCGCGATGGGTTACGAGCAGGTTAACGGAGGTCACGCCCCGGTCGGGCTTGATCTTCAGTGACATGTTCAGGGGACCAGGCGCTTGGTAGCGTGTGCCAAGCCAGCAGGAAAGGGCTTGGCTTCACAACATGACGAAATCCTCGTTCAAGCTGAAGGTTTTGTATGCGGAAGGCGATGAGGAAGTTCTTGCATCACAAGCAGTTTCCATAGGAAACGCCGGATTCCATGTGACCAGCGCACTCGGTCGCAATGCAGTACAAGATCTGCTTCGGTGTGACGCTTTCGACGTCGTGATCCTTGGCGGGACGCTCACAAAAAACGACCGCCATCATTTGCCGTATATCGTCAAGAAAGCGCACGAGGGAACCCGCGTACTGGTAATGCACACCGACGGAGAGCGGCACCCGGCAGTCGACGGAAATCTTGATACCGGAAGCAGAATCGAGGCTTTGCTGGAAAGGATCTGCGAAACCCCCGTACTATAGTATTGCGACGCGCAACCGATCATTCCATTTGCATTCCGAAAACGCGGATGAGCTTCGGGAGAAATTAAAAGACAGAGCCACCGTCGTGTATCCAATCGAGCACTTCGATTACCTGCATGCGCGAATCCGCCATTCGCGAGAACAACGGCTACATCCTTCAGTTTCGCTAAGAGATTAGCAGCGTATAATCTGGGCTTATACACAATCTACGATTAGGTATAAGTCATGAGTCCCACCAACGGCAATTCTACAAATTGGAATAATGGAAACTCTGCCATACAGCCGCGTGCCGAGTGGATCGCGCGCCGCAAGGCGGAAAACCGCGACGGCAACTTCTCCCAATTGCACTATGCGCGCGCCGGCGTTATTACCGAGGAGATGCAATTTGTAGCTCAGCGTGAGCGGCTCTCTCCAGATGTTGTACGCGGAGAAGTGGCGCGTGGCCGTATGATCATACCCGCCAACATCAATCATCCCGAACTCGAGCCCATGTGTATCGGCGTCGAGTCACTCTGCAAGATCAACGCCAACATCGGGAATTCGGCGATCACCTCCAATATCAACGAGGAACTCACGAAGCTGCACACCGCTGTTCATCATGGCGCCGATACTGTGATGGACCTCTCCACTGGCGGCGATATTCACGAGATTCGAGAAGTCATTCTCCGCCACTCGCCAGTGCCGATCGGGACCGTACCCATCTACGAAGCCATCTCACGCGTGAAGCGGATCGAAGACCTTAATGCCGACGTCATGCTCGAAGTGATCGAAGAGCAGGCAGGGCAGGGCGTAGATTACATGACAATCCACGCGGGCGTGCTCATTCAATATCTGCCGATGATCTCGAAGCGCATCACCGGAATTGTGAGCCGCGGGGGAGCGATTCTGGCCCAGTGGATGGCGCATCACCACAAGCAAAACTTCTTGTATGAGCGTTTTGAAGACATCTGCAAAATATTCGCGAAGTACGACGTGAGCTTTTCTTTAGGTGATGGCCTGCGGCCCGGCTGCATCGCCGACGCCAGTGACGAAGCCCAGTTTGCAGAATTGAAGACACTCGGCGAACTTACAACAAAAGCCTGGGACTGCGACGTGCAGGTGATGATTGAAGGGCCGGGGCACATCCCGTTAGACAAAATTAAAGAGCAAGTGGATAAAGAAAAAGAGATGTGCTACGAGGCGCCGTTCTACACCCTCGGTCCGCTGGTCACTGATATCGCCCCCGGGTACGACCACATTACATCGGCCATAGGGGCGGCCATGATTGGCTGGCATGGAGCTGCCATGCTTTGCTACGTCACTCCGAAGGAGCACCTCGGCCTGCCAAACGAAAAAGACGTAAAGGACGGCATCATCGCTTACAAGATTGCGGCCCACGCTGCGGACGTGGCGAGGCACCGCCCCGGTGCACAGGACCGCGACGACGCTCTCAGCTACGCTCGTTACAAGTTCGATTGGGAAAAGCAGTTCGCGCTTTCGCTCGATCCGGAAACCGCGCGCTCCATGCACGACGAAACGCTGCCCGACGATTATTACAAAGAGGCGGCGTTCTGCTCGATGTGCGGCCCGAAGTTCTGCTCGATGAACTACTCTAATAAGGTTGATGAGTACAACAAGCAGGTGCACGGGCTGGAAAAGAAGGATTATTCGGAACTAGTGGACAAGTTAGTCACGATCAGATAGCGGTCCCGGACGCTCCGCTCGCATGGCTAACCGCACGATGTCGAAGCAAGTAAGAATTCTGACCTGCGTCGCTCTTCTAGAAGTAGCTGTCATAGCACAGACTCAGATCCCCGAATGGTGCCGCCCGCTCCCACGCCCCGAGTACAAATCTCTCCACCGGGTTAATGTAAGCGATCCGTGGTTTGAAGTTTACGAAGTACGACCGGGCGTGTTCGCTCTCTACGAGCCGCATCAGGCTGAAGAAATCATCAGCTATCTTATCGTCGGTGAGAAACAGTCGTTACTCTTTGACACTGGCATGGGAATCAGCGATATCAGGAAAGTCACAAGTGAACTGACCCGATTGCCAATCGTCGTGCTGAACTCGCACACTCATAATGATCACGTGGGCGGTAATTGGCAGTTTGAAACAATTTACGGGATGGATACGGATTTCACGCGCACGAACGCACGAGGCTCACGCGAAGACGCACAGGCGGAAATTGCCTCCGATCAGATTTGCGGCAACCTGCCAAAGGAATTTAATCCAAAGACCTATGTGACCCGGCCCTGGAAGATCAAAGAGTACGTGCGAGATGGGGCTCGGATTGATCTGGGCGGCCGCATGTTGGAGATTATCGCCACTCCCGGCCACACGCCCGATGCTGTCGCGCTTCTGGATCGCGCTAATCGTCTGCTATTCACAGGCGATACTTATTACCCCGCGCCCATCTGGCTCTTCCGCCCGGAAACGGACCTTGTGGCATATGACACTTCCATCAGGCGCTTAGCCGCACTCGCGCCGCAACTCACGTTGATCCTCGGCGCCCATAACATTCCTGTCGCGCCGCCGAGCGTCCTGCCGCGCCTGGTCGCCGCCTTCAAGCAGGTTCGGGCCAGCAAAGTCGCCGGGACACCCGCATCTTCAGGGAAAGTCTTATACAAAGTGGGTGAGATTTCCTTTCTGATGCGTTCACAGGCTGCATCCAAGCACTAGCTGAAATTTCTCACGAGCGTTGTTGATCAACTGAGTTCCAGTGCCGAGGCACGTAATGGGAAAGCCCGGCACGGCAGTGCCGGGTGTGGGTTGCCAAGAGAAGGAGTCCCGAAGGGACGGCACGTCAGCCGCCCGTAAGGGAGACACTCAGATAAGAGCCGTCCCTGGCGGGACTCGGCACGATTCCGCGCAAGTTACCCGGCATCTTCATGCCGGTCTTTCCTATCCCGCCCTTCTGAGGGTTGAAATTCTTGGAATCTCCGTCCGTGCCCGCCCTGATCGAAATCGGAGTCAGACTTGGAGCCAACCAACATCAACAGCAGGCAACATAGCTCCAAGCGACACATCTACGAAGAGCAGCAGCCCATCTGGACGCGAACCACATCTAGTTCATGTCCGAATGTCGTTTGACCTGAGATTTTTTCTGGGCAGAGGGGGAGGGCAAACTAGCCCGGGTTGCTCCGTAGCGAACCACGGTGTCTTGGGCGATCACGTCACTCTCATAGGAGCTGCGTTGCGGCTTGGCTTCGATCTTTTGCTTGGAAGCAGCGAGCCCGACCTTATGTGCCGCGCTGCCATTCGGGACACGGGACGCCTCTACAAGCACGGGAGGTTTGGCCTCCACCAGGGATTCGGCAGCGACCATCTTCACGGCAGCAGGGCCCGAAATTGCCGGATGCTTACTTTTAACGACGGCTGTCGGCGCTTGAACTTCGCCCGCTTGCGCGGCGGAATTTTCCAGTGTCGCCGGGATAGGCGAAAAGCGATGGAACGAAACCGCCACCAGCATGGCCGCAACCGCCACGGTAGCGGCAAGCGTAGCCGTCTTCCAGAACAAAGTGTCGTCCATCGAAAAACGTTTGAGCGCCGCCCGGTACGCTTGCAGGTTGACCCGATGTGGAATCGGAGTACGATTTCGCGGGTATGCTGGCACCGTGCTGGGCAGCTCAGCTTGTTGCACCATCATTTGAGGCGGAACCTCAGCCTCCGACATAGCCGACTGGACAACTTGAACCGGCGCCGCTGGGTCTGCGAGAGGCTGCCATATTGGCCAGTCAGAAGGCACAGTCTGTGCACCGGCGTCCATCGCTCCGCCATCAGAATGCAGTTCCACAGGCCCAGCCGCTGCACCGGCCTCTTGAGTTAACGCCGGAATGACAGGCTCGAGTTCGGGAATAATAACCGTATCGGATGCCGCAAAAACCGGTTCCTGGACCGGTTCTGTTTCGACATCCTGATCAAGGGGAGTTTCGTCTGTTTGCGGCTCAATGCCTGCGGCTGATTCAAAATCCGTGAACTGCTCCACAGGCTGCGCTTCGAGCGATTCGTGGTGAGGCTCCGATAGTTCGGGCCGCAGCCTGGATTCCAAAGCACCCACAACAGCTTCTTTCGCTATTTCAGCTTGTGCTTGGGCCGCGATATCGGAATCCACCTGAATTCCTGGAAGCGGACTTGCTTCGATGCCCTGCTCGTGTGTCTCCTGACTTGTGGTTAACAAAGATGCCTCGTTTACTTGAGTTTGGGAGGAGATCGTTTCCGGCTGCACTGCTTCCTGGTTTTCCATGGCCAGAACATCTTCGTGCGTCTTGATCTCCTGAGCTAGATCACCTATGGGCGTATCTTTCTCGAGCAGCACCTGCGGAGCACTCATCTCAGGCTGCAGAGAACTCGGCGCCGATAGTTCCGGCGTCGGCAGATTTTCTCTGACGAACTCAGGCCCGACTTCAGCTCCTTGTCCGGCGGGAATTGCCCGATCGAATGAAGAAACAAATGGAATCGCCGCGATGGGCTGCGCCCTTCCCGTCAGCGCGCCGGGCGCCACGAAAACCGATGCGTCTCCCCCGCCATCCATTGCGCGTATCAGCGCTTGTTCGGCAGTGCACTCTTCGATCGTGATCTCGAGATCAGCGGGCTGAGCGGCGGCCTCGTCCGGCGAACTTCGCTCTACCTGAAATCCGCGCGCACGCAGATCTCGCTCAATCTCGTCATATCCAGAACTCAACCGGGTGATAATGCGTGCCAGGCCCATGTGAATGTCTTACGAATCTTCGCGTGAACGCTCTGAAGAGGTGCTCGCTCCGGAGACGGCTGAGCAACAGCCACATCATCGTCCATCTGAGGATCTGTGATGCGGTCGAAGCAGGAACAGTTTACTCTGGCCCGATCTGGATTTTACCGATTATTTACAACTCACCGGAGTTCATCGCCACAGATGAAAATCTTTGCACAGCAGACGCCATTCTGAGTGACATTCAGTGGTACTCCAGCACCTTGCTGGCGCGCCTGAGCGCTGCTGCCAGCGCAGTCAGCTGCCGGCGAGTCTGCTCAACATCCCGTTTGTCGATTGCTTCGTTCACACCCGGGATCACCACCGCGGCGTACCCCGTGTACTGTCCGGGCGCGTAAATCGCGTGGCGAAACCACGGGCGGTTGGGTAGTCCCTCCGCAAGCAGCAGGGCACGTTCCCCTTCCCGCAAGGTCTGATTGAGCTTGCCCGGCTCGGTCGGCGGATTCTGCTGGCGCGCCAGCAGCTTTGCGCCTGCCTGCTCGAATCGCTGAGCGGCTTCTGTTGCTTCCCTGAAATCCAGCGCCTGTTTGCCGAAGTTGTTCTCGGCCTTTTTCTTCGCAGCATCCAGATAGGCGACGATTTCCTTCCCGTATTCTTCGTAGTCCAGGGGCAAGACATCCGCATTTGCCATGCGAATCACTTCGATCCCATAAACTCGAGCCATCTGCTGCTCGTAAGCGAAATCGGGATCGGCGAATTTTTTGAACCAGTTGAAATTGTCAAACACCGAGTGATAGACGCCGTACGAACCTGTCGAACTGATGTCGGTCGAAGGAATGCCGAGCCGCTGAAGAAAAACCGTGTAGTCCGATCCGCTGCCCAGATCACCCACCGGAACGTCCATTTTCCCCTGCGCCGCCAGAACGCGTTTCATATCTCCAATGGCCTCGGTTGGCGATTGGCCGGTTTCTTCCCCAAGGTGGTTTGAACTTCGCCATTCCTCGTAGACAGTGTCGCCCTTGGGACTGGGCACAACCCTGGTGACGTCCCGCAGGAACTGCTTCAGACTTGGAGACGATGAAGCTGCGAACTTCCCTCCCGAGACCGCCACATCCATGTTGAAGTAAGCCGCGGCATTCGCCAATTCGTCTGCGTGCTGCTCGCCCCATTCCGTGGAACCGATCAGGCCTTGTTCTTCCGCGTCCCAGCTGCCAAAGACAATCGTGCGCCTTGGCTTCCATCCCGCCTTGAGCAGCTCGCCAATGCCGTGAATCGTTTCCAGCATCGCGGCCGTGCCGCTGTTCGGATCAACCGCGCCATATACCCAGGCGTCACGATGATTCCCGGCAACCACCCACTCATCCGGCAATTCGCTACCCCGCACCCGGCCCGTCACATCCCAGATGGTGCGGAACTGATAATCCTGCTTGAGATGTATTTCGACTTTCGCCGGTCCCGGTCCCACGTGATAGGTAAATGGCAATGATCCCTGCCAATCGCGCGGCGAGGCCGGCCCGCCCAGATGTGCGAGAATTGGCCAGGCATCGGCATAACTCAGCGGAGTAGTCGGAATCTTGGGTAATTGCGCAGATTTTTCCGGTGGAGTCCGCGCGGTATCGGAAAGAGAGGGCACGGATGCAACTCCCGGCGTAGTTGGATCTCCGGGAAAGTGGAACATGTAGCCGATCGAGCCACGTTGCACTCCGGTATCCGGACGCCAGGGCCCTTGCGGATATTTGTCGCCGCGGCGCCAGCCATCATCGGCAGGGTCCGAATAGATCAGCACCGCCGCCGCTCCTCGCTCTTCCGCGACGAACGTCTTCACGCCTCGGAAATTTTGCCCATAACGCACGAGAATGACCTTGCCCCGCACGTCCACCTTTAATTGCTCAAGCTTGTGAAAATCTTGAGGCGATCCGTAATTGGCATAGACGACTTCCGCTTCCACATCTCCCGAAGGCGACATCGCGTTGTACGGCACAACCACTCGGGGATCATCCTGAAATGGATCATTGGCAACGTGCTCTCGCGATGGGCCGTGCATCGTGATTCCATCCGGCGCAGTCAAATCCACGCTGATTTCATTCGGATAGTTCATCCACACTCGATATTCAGCAATTTCCGTCTCCAGGCCGGCGGCGCGAAACTTTTCTGCGACGTAATCCGCCGTCGCTTTGTCCTCTGGTGACCCGGCGACGTGGGGAGCCTGGGTCAGTATGCGCAGGTGCTCCTCCGCGAGCTTCGGATCGGGTACTGCCAGGAAGCGTTGCTCAAGCGCGATCTCACGACCGGCATCGCGGAAACCGAAAATGTGCGCGGGATTGCTCGCGTTCGCAGCGGGCGCAGTTCGCGACGCCCAACCGAGAAGAAAAGAGAATGCCAGAAGAAGTAAGACAGGATGAAGAATTTTCATCTAAATCCGGGACTTCGCACAGTTGCGAAATGCAAACCATGTAGTCTACTGCAGGACTCTGAGCGCGCCAAAATCATCGCCAGACATGCCTTTCGTGCGCTCTCGGCGGCCAGACCTTATACTTGTTCTGTCAGAATAGAGCAATGAAGCGCATAACGATCGCACTGCCTGACGACTTGGCCGAAGCCGCCGACAACTGCCTGCGCTCTGGCAATGCTGACTTGACCCTTACCTCTCTGCTGCAAGCGGCACTACGTACCTATCTAACCGAGCGCGGTTTCACAGACACGCAGCGCACATTACGGATCACCCCAGCTCGAAAGGGCAGCCGCCGCCGAAACATCAGCCAAGAACATGACCGTTACACATCAAAGATGCACATATAGCTGGAAATCAACGCTCCAGACAATAGACACCTCTAGCTGCTACCATTTCTCCGCCGGTGGACGTCCCAAGTCGACCTCCAAGCGGACCTTCGGGTTTGCTTTGAGCCTCTCTGGGGTTACCCCAGGGGAACGTGAACGACTAGGCTTTCATCGCGTGAGCGGCGCTGCGCGACTATGCAGTTATGCTCACGCCGGGTCAGACAGGTTGGGGCGACCCACTGGCGTTTTCAATGTCCAAGTCGTCGCTTCAGAGGGCGCTGGCTAATTCGTTCCTCGCCGGCGAACCGTACCTGGAACAACTCGTCTCTCGCGCGAGCAGAACACTTGGCAGGGACTGGCGCTGGCTCCGCTCTCTGGCTCACCGCTACCTCAAGAGATTCGCGGGCCAGACCCGGCCTCGGCACCGAGACGTAGTTCGATTTCTTAATGACGACTCCGGCTTCAGGCGAGCATGGTTGCAAAATCACTCCGAGCTGACCGTCGCACATTGGGTGACGGAGCCGCCGCGAATGCAGCCGGTCGCTGCTGCGGAGAGCTGGAAAATTCCATCAATCTCATCGGCCGGTGATCTCGCTGCCTGGCTCGGACTGAGCATTGGCGAACTGCAATGGTTCGAGGACGTCAGGCGGCTCGTATACAAGGAGGGCTCGTCCAAACTGCGCCATTACCACTATCGTGTGGTGGCCAAGCAGTTCGGCGCTGTCCGTTTAATCGAAGCTCCCAAGCCTCGCCTGAAGACGCTGCAACGGCAAATTCTATCGCAAATTCTGGAGCAGATTCCTGCGCATCCGGCAGCCCACGGCTTCATTAAAGGTCGTTCCATAAAGACTTTCGTCTCGCCGCATGTAGGACGCCGCGTGATTTTGCGGATGGACCTGCAGGATTTCTTCCCTTCGTTCGCCGCCGCAAGAATTCAGGCTCTCTTTCGCACCTTCGGATATCCCGAGTCGGTCGCCAATCTACTTGCTGGCATCTGCACCACCACAACACCGCAGTCTGTATGGGAGGGAACAGGATTCGATGTCAGTCTCAAGCAGTTGCAGGAAGCACGAATCCTGTATTCGAACGCCCACTTACCACAGGGCGCGCCGACGTCTCCAGCTCTCGCTAACCTGTGCACGTATCGGGTCGACTGCCGATTGCGTGGGCTCGCGTCGGCGGCTGGAGCCGCGTACACGCGCTATGCTGACGACCTGGCATTTTCCGGAGACACACAATTCGAGCAAGGCATCGAGCGATTCTCAAATCACGCTGCCGCCATTATTCTCGAAGAAGGATTTGCCGTGCACTTCCGCAAAACTCGCATCATGCGCCGGGGAGTGCGGCAGCACTTAGCAGGGATCGTAACGAATCATCACATTAACATCATGCGGCCTGACTTTGATCGTCTCAAGGCCATTCTCACCAACTGTGTTCGTCTGGGCCCCCAAAGCCAAAACCGTGATGCCCATTCGCATTTTCGTTTACACCTTGAGGGGCGGGTAGGATTTGTCGAGATGATCAATCCAGCAAAGGGATATCGTCTGCGCAGAATCCTAGACCAGATCCAGTGGCCAACAGAAACCTAGCCGATTGTCGAACCCTGAATCTCCCAGATGACACCGTCCCCAGCCCCGCATAAAATAGGTCTCCATGAGAAACCTGTTTCTCAGCGTCTTGTTTCTACTCGCCTTAGCCGCCCTGGCTTCCTCCCAGGACGAACTCTCCGACCTGAAATTCGTGGTTGTGAGGGACTACAACGGCAAGCCCATTCGCAATGCCAGCGTGGTTCTGCACCCGGTGGAGAAAAACGGCAAACAGTCCAGAGGGGGCCTGCAAGTCAAGACCGACCCCGAAGGCAGGGCCAATTATGAAGGCGTGCCCTACGGCAAGCTCCGCATCCAGGTGTTGGCGCAAGGCTTTCAGACGTTCGGCGAGGATTATGAGGTCAATCAGCCAAACATGGAAATCACTATAAAGATGAAGCGCCCGTCTGAACAATATTCCATTTATCAGGATCACCCGGGCGACAAAAAGGAAGAGAAGGACCCGCCGCCCGAAAAAGAATCGAAGCCGCAGTGAGTGAATTGTTGATTGTGGATTGAGGATCTTAGGCTGCGCCACCTAGACTCCGAGTGGGGCGCTTCCGATCTGAAATCTACAATCAAAAATCTACAATCAAAAATCTCCATGGACTACCTCCTCAAAACCGAACCTTCCGAATATTCCTTTGCTGATCTGCAAAAAGACAAGACCACCATCTGGGACGGAGTGTCAAACCCCGTTGCGTTGAAGCATCTGCGCGGAATGAAGAGCGGTGAGCAGTTGGTCATTTATGAAACCGGGGATCGCAAGACCGCGGTTGGAACTGCGTCCGTGGTTTCGGTCGACGCCACCGATGCGAAGGACCCGAAAGTAAAGATCAAAGTCGGAGAGGCACTCAGCCGGCCCGTATCACTGGCCGAGGTGAAAGCCAACAAGCTTTTCGCCGACTCACCTCTGGTGCGCCAAGGCCGCCTCAGCGTAGTGCCACTCACTGCGGCACAATACAAATTCTTGACACGGTCGCACTAGTCTCACCATCCCAACCGATCAACCCAACTCCAGCCACGGCAGTTGCGGCATGTGAAAGCCGGGCACGGTAACGCCGTGTAACCAAGCAAAAGCGGCGAGTCCCGCCAGGGACAGACGAGTCAATCGCACACCCTGAGGGGCTCTCGATCATTGCGCCTCAACCCAG
>QIAA01000031.1 GCA_003224905.1 Acidobacteriota bacterium | reverse complement strand
CGGGAAACCTCACGAGTCTGGGTGTGTTTCGGGATCGGGTGCTTGCACTCTGGTGGCGTACCATTCGCCGTCGGAGTCACAAACACCGGAACTCCTGGACGCGCATCCTCGTTCTGGCTCAGCGCTGGCTTCCTCAACCGCGAGCGCTCCATCCCTTTCCTGATGCTCGCTTTGCCGCCAGTCATCCCAGATAAGAACCGGATGCGCTAATCAGCGCTCGTCCGGGTCTGTACGGGGGGCAATCAGAAATGGTTGTCCCTACCGTGATCGTCGACTATCCAAAGGCCACCCTCGTCGCTCATAGAACAAGGTCAACAAAACCGAACTTGTAGGGCAGCATAGGATATTGGGTCGCCATCCCGACGTTGTGTGCCCGCATCCAAACACCAAACTTCTTATCTTCACCAAGGAGGAGCAGCAATGATCGAAAGGAATATTACTTTGCCGGAAATGATTCTTTGGACCGGGACGCGTGTCGCACTTGGCGTGGGCATCGGGATGTTGATCTCAAGGCGACTTAGCAAGGACGCTATGAAGGCGGCTGGAGTAGCTCTGACACTAGTAGGAGGTTTTACGACGATTCCACTGGCGATCGCCATCATGGGTAAGAAAAGCTTGACCCGGCCTGAAATTCGGTCAGTGGCTTAGCGGCGCACTCGCACACTCGTCTCAAGGATTCACGAAAACAGTTCGCATTGACACTCCTGAATCAGGCGGACGCCTCAACTTGCGGCCACTATTGTTCATTTGCTGGCCCGCAGGGGCAATAACCGGTACGGCAAGACAGTTCTAATCGCCGATAAGGTCTGGAACCAGATCAGTTCACGCTGAGCAACACCGTGGTCGAATGTGAGTCGCCGCCTGAGTTCCCTACGATTAAAACGTTGTAGTTACCGCGCGGAGTCTTGCCTAGAGTCGATACTGTCATCACTGACGTCGCGCCACTCGCACCTGGTGTGACACTTGATGGAGAGAAACTGCATGATGCTCCGCTCGGAAGTCCGGAACAAGACAGCCCAACGGCAGAAGTAAAGCTGCCCCCAAGCGGGTTCACCGTAACCGAAAATTTCACGGACTGTCCATGCTTGACAGTCGCGGAAGCAGGGTTGGCAGAAATGGAGAAATCGACACCGACTCCGCTCAGACTGACACTCGGGCTGGCTGAAGTAATCCCATCTGAGCCGTTTACAGTGAGTGCTCCGAGACGGGTGCCTAGAGCGGCCGGAGTGAAGGTCACGTTGAAAATACACGACGCCCCACCACGTACGCCTGCAGCGCCACAGGTGTTCGCTTGAGAAAAGTCACCGGTAATTCCGAGGTTAGAGAACTGGAAGCAAGTGTTCCCTGTGTTACTTAGCGTTACAGGCCGAGGAGTGCTGGATGTGTTCAGTGCCTGATTTGCGAAGTTCAAGGTACTGGTCGAAAAGCTAAGGTTTGCCGAGCGAACAAGCTCGTACGACCCCATGTCAACAGTGCTGACGCAATCGTTGTTGCCGTCGAGAACGCGCGGATTCCCAGCGAAGTCGGTCTGCGGCAGGTTAGGTGCAGTGTTGGTGCCGACGTCAATGGCCGGAGATGTCGGCTGAAGGTGAAAATCGGAAGCAGCGTTCACGAACAAGGGATCGGCGGAGATGTTACCGTTTTGACCACCTTGCCCGCTACAAGCGCCGCTAAATCCGGCACCGCTGCTGGGAGTAAATGCATCATTGCTGAAGAAAGGGAACGGCTGATTCGTATTCTCGCAATAGACTGCGCTGTAAGAAGCGCTCTGCTGCAAGGGGCCGATCAGCAAATTGCCAACAACTTGAGCAACTCCATTCTGAACGTAGATTGCTGAACCCAACGGACTCGAGGAGGCGACGGAATTATTAACGATCGTATTGCTCACGATAAGGAGACCGGTATCACCAGAAAAAATATCTATGCCACCCGCCTGGTCAGCACTATTGTTGTAGATCAGGTTCTGTATGATCATCGCTGCAGAAGCGTTTATCCAGATGCCGCCTCCTTCGGATGCCCTGCCGGTGACATTTCCTGAAATGGTGTTGTTCTTGATGACAGGCGTACCCGCGCCGTTCAACCCAATCCCGCCACCGCTGCCCGAAGGGGCAGTGCTGTTGCTAGCAATGAGGTTCCCGATTATCTGTGCCGCTCCACCTCCTAAGACGTAGATTCCACCACCGATAACTCCAGAATACCCAGGCGAGTAGTTATTCCTGATTATGTTCCCCTGAACTACTGGAGACGAAAAATAGACGAGAATGCCAGCCCCACCGAAGGAAGATGCGTTGTTTTGAATAATGTTGTTAAGAATTTTCGGGGATGCATAGTCGATAAAAATTCCTCCACCCAGCGAGGTAGTACTGGAAACATCGCTGCCGTTCTGAAGCGTAAACCCGCTTATCACTGAATTGGTGCCCTCGAAACTGTTGAAGGTCACTACTGAGGCCTTCTGTCCGCCATCGATGATCGTTTGCGCCGCCCCCGCTGAGCTCGTCACGGTAATGGCTTTTCCCTTGAAATTGATGTTCTCGTAGTAAGTGCTGGGCGCGACCAATACTGTGTCGCCGTTGTTCGCCGCATCGATTCCGCCTTGAATGGTTGGCTGATCACCGGGCACTAGAATTGTGTTCTGCGCAAACGTGCCTAATGAGAAGAACGCAACAACGCACAAAGAAAACGCGCGGGAGACGCGAAGGGCAGAAAGCATGGCATTACTCCTGGCTGGTAAGGCCGGAAACCTGGGAACCTTAGGAATCAGCTGCTGCCGGGGAAGGAGCACAACTCGCGCATGATCCTACCGCGAGAAAGGTAAGTAGGACAAGATAAATCATCAATAACGGAATATCACCCTGCTGCAGTGGCTAACCTGACAGCAATAGCCATGCGAAATCATCGTTCATCACCAGCGAATTTACCAAGTTCAGAATGATCGCGGACAACTGACGCAACCAGGCGATTGCGCTCAAAACCCCGCATTTTAGCTACACGGCTATGCGCGTACGCCCATTCGGTGAAGAAAGAGTTTCGCACCACCCAGGACTGAGGGAGAGCGAGGACAATCAGTACGGCAGGATACCAGTGAGGGCCGAGGTTGCGGCAGATCTTGCGCCCTGCATTAGCTCCGCATCTTTCCCATTGACTTCGTTTGCCGTTTTGCCTGATAACAGAAGAAGGTAAGTTGATCTCGGGTTCTAGGAAAAGTCCTTCGTGCTCGCCGATTCCGGGTCTCCCCAGCCCAACCACAATTTTCGAAAGATAAGTAAGCCACTAAGTCATGTATTATCTAGATTTTGGCTCCAACTCCTTTCGATCCAGAGATTTTGGTCAGGTTCTCCCGCCAACTTTCTGATTTCAAAAGATCAAAGGGGTAGGGGTATATACCAAGTTTACCATTCGGTTAATGGCGTACTCTCATCCGAGAGCGGCAATGCGGTCAGCTTTATCCGACAAGGATTTACTTCTACGTGCTTCCTTCTGCTTTTTGCATTTCGGCAACTAAGTTCTTTGTGCTCTAGATTTTGCCTGCAACTCCTTTCGATCCAAAGATTTTGGTGGTGTTCTCCCGCTATGTTAATGATTCCAAAAGATCACGTTGGTGCGGGTATATCCCTCGCTGCACTCAGGAACAGAACTTGCCATGCCTAAGCGACCCCGCATCGCCGTTGTTGGCAGTGCCAATGTCGACCTCACCACTTTTACTGATCGTTTCCCCAAACCCGGCGAAACCATGTTCGGTCAGAAATTCGACCTCGGCTTTGGCGGCAAGGGTGCCAACCAGGCGGTGGCCGCCCGCCTGTGCGGAGCGGACGTGTTCATGGTCGCCCGGGTTGGCAGCGACCTGTTTGGACCGGCCACGATTGAGAATTTCAAGAAGCTGGGCATCGATGCGACGCACGTGAACCAGGTGCAGGGAGTCTCCAGCGGCGTGGCCCCGATTTTCGTAGAGCCGAACGGTCAGAACCGGATTTTCGTCGTCAAAGGTGCGAATGATGAACTAAAACCGAAGGACGTGGACTCAGCGGCCGACATGCTGAAGTCCGTCGATTGCATCGTACTGCAGTTCGAGATTCCGCTGGAGACGGTGTATTACACGGTTGCGTTCGCGCGGAAGAATGGGATTCGCTGCATTCTGAATCCGGCGCCGGGGCAGCCGATTGATGTGGCGGCAATCAAGGATCTCGACTATTTCGTTCCCAACGAGAGCGAGGCTGAGACCATCACCGGCATGCCGGTGAAGAATTTGGACGACGCGAAGAAATGTGCGCTGAAGCTGGTGGCGGATGGGATTCGGCGAGTCATTATTACGCTGGGTGAAAACGGTTCATTATTGGCCACTCGCGAGGGAATGCAGCATCTGCCGGCTTTTCCGGTGAAGTGTCTCGACAGCACGGGGGCAGGGGATGCGTTCATCGGGAGCTTTGCGGTCTTCCTCGGAGAGGACTTGCCTGAGCGCGAGGCGGTGCGGCGGGCGAATCTGTACGCCGGGCTTTCGACGACCGGCGTGGGAACGCAGAAGTCGTTCTGTGATCGGGCGCGGTTTGATGCGGAGTGGGTGTCGCGCGGCAAGTCCTAGGAATTTCTCACAATATCTCTGCGTCAGGTTTTTCGCGGGCGGGGCGCCCGCGCCACACGCGAACGGACCTACAATAGCATTCCTGCAATCGACGCGGACATCAGATTGGCCATGGTGCCGGCTAGCATCGCTCGTATGCCCAGCCGCGCCAGTTCACCGCGCTGATTGGGGGCGAGGGCGCCGATGCCTCCGATCTGAATGCCAATCGAACTCAGATTCGCAAAACCGCAGAGCGCGAAGGTGGCGATTGTGAACGAGCGGGGATCGAGCGCCGCCCTCTGCGGTCCCAGCATCGAGAAGGCGACTAGTTCATTGAGCACCATGCGTGTGCCTAATAAATTTCCAATCACCGGGCAGTCGTGCCAAGGGATGCCAATAACCCAGGCAATGGGTGCGAAGAGAATGCCGAAAATTCTCTCCAGGCTGGACGGGAACCACGCGAAACCGAAATGCGCCAGCCCATTGTGAATCCCCAAAAGAATTCCGTTCAGTAGCGCAATCAGGGCGAGAAACGAAATGAGCATGGCGGCGATGTTCAGCGCCAGGTTCAGGCCGTCGGTTGTGCCGCGGGCGATGGCTCCCAGCACGTTTTCGTGTTTCTCTTTCTCGGTTTCTTCCTCGCTCATGACCACGCGTCCGGCGGTTTTGGGCTGACCGGTTTCGGGGACCAGCATTTTGGACATCAGAATCGTGCCGGGGGCTGTCATGATGACGGCGCTCAGCAGGTGCTTGGGCTCGATTCCAAACGCAATGTAGGCCGCCATGATGCCACCGGAGACGTGTGCCATGCCGCTGGTCATGACCGTCATCAGCTCGGAGCGGGTGAGGTCGGGGAGGAAGGGGCGGATGGTCAGTGGGGCTTCCGTCTGGCCCATGAAGATGCTGGCGGCAACATTCAGCGACTCGGCGCCGCTCGCGCCCATGAACCGCGTCATGACGCGCGCCAGTTGGCGGATGATGAACTGCATGATCCCGTAGTGGTACAGGATCGCGAAAAAGGCGGCGATGAAGATCACCGTGGGCAATACCTGGAAAGCGAAGTAGAAGCCAAGCTGGGAGCCGCGCTTTCCAAGCTCACCAAACACGAATTCCGAACCGGCGAAGGCGTAGCTGAGGAGACGATTTACTGCATCTCCGGCGGTTTGAAACATGCGGCGGCCGATCTCCGCCTTGAGAACAAACACGGCGAAGGCGAACTGGAGGCCCAGGCCCCAGGCAACGGTTTTTCGGCGGATCGCGCGGCGGTTGGTGGAAAGGGCGAACGCCAGACCAAGCATGGTGAGCAGTCCGAGGATGCCGGTGAATCGTCCCATCTAGTTTTTATTACCAGAACCTTGGATTACGCGATGAACCAGCGGCCGCTTCTGCGCCGGAGGTGCGTTCGAAATTCGATAGCTCTCCTCAATCAGGTCCTTTGCGCGTATCGCGAGAGCTTCCGAATTGTAAAGGATGCTGCAAAGCGGCTCGCCCGCGACGATATGGTCGCCGACTTTCTTGTGCAGAGTGATACCGACGGCGGGATCGACAGAATCCTCCTTTTTTTCTCGGCCTCCACCGAGGATTACGCAAGCCGTGCCGATGGATTCGCATTGGATAGCCGTGACGTAACCGGCGCGTGGGCTGGTTACATCGAGTGAATACTTCGCCTGGGGCAGACGTTGGGGATCATCGATTGCATCCGGATCTCCGCCTTGAAGTTCAACCATCTTGCGGAATGTTTCCATCGCGCGGCCAGATTTCAGAAGTGTTTCCGCCTTTGATCTCGCTTCGTTCAAGTTGGCGGCACTGCCACCGAGGTGGAACATCCATGCGGCCAACTCCAGGCAAAGATCGCGCAAATCGTCTGGACCTTCGCCGCGCAGAATTGCAATACACTCGGCGACCTCCAGTGAATTGCCGACCATGCGTCCGAGGGGCTGATTCATGTCGGTGATCGGCGCAACCACCTTCTTGCCCATGCGCTCGCCGGTCTCGACCATGAGCTCGGCAAGGAAGACTGCATCTTCTTCCTTCTTCATGAACGCGCCGGAACCGGTTTTCACATCCAGCACGAGCGCATCGATCCCTTCGGCCAGCTTCTTGCTCATGATGGAGGCGCAGATCAGGTAAGGACTTTCGACCGTGCCAGTCACGTCCCGGAGTGCGTAGAATTTGCGGTCGGCGGGGGCGATCTCCGCAGTCTGGCCGATCATGGCGCAGCCGCACTCAGCCAGCACGCGGCGAAACTCAGCAGTGCTGAGGCCGACGGTGAAGCCGGGAATGGATTCGAGTTTGTCGAGCGTGCCGCCAGTGTGGCCGAGGCCGCGGCCGCTGATCATGGGCACGATCAGGCCGCCGGCAGCGGCAAGGGGCGCGAGGACGAGTGAGGTCTTATCGCCCACACCGCCGGTGGAATGCTTGTCGACTTTCGGCGCCGGGAATTCTGAGAGGTCTAAGACCTCTCCCGATCGCAGCATCGCATCTGTCAGCACAGTAGTTTCTGCGCGCGTGAAGCCGCGCAGCAAACCAGCCATCAACCACGCGGCTGCCTGGTAGTCAGGAATTTCGCCGGCAGTGTAGCCGCTAACCAGGTATTCAATTTCTGCCCGCGAGAGTTCGTCGCCATCGCGTTTTTTGCGGATGATGTCAACAGCGCGAAAAGGCGAGGCACTCCCGGCTGGGGCACTCACTTGAGGCGGAATCCTTCAGGAAGGAGTTCGGTGATGTGGGCTTGCTTCCAGCCTTTTGCGCCTGGGAAAAAGATGATGGCTTCGGGACCGAACTCGTAAATGACCTGGCGGCACGCGCCGCAGGGAGAGCAAGGTACTCCGCGGTCATTCACTACTGCAACGGCGCGAATGTCCAGCTTTGGACCGTCGGACGCGATGGCGGAAAAGATCGCCGTACGCTCGGCGCAATTGGTCATTCCGTAGGAGGCGTTTTCGACGTTGCAGCCGGTAAAGATCTGGCCGGCGGAAGTAAGGACGGCGGCCCCGACGCGGAATTTGGAGTAGGGTGCGTAGGCATTCTTCATTGCTGCTTTTGCGGCGTCGATCAACTGGGCACGATCGGGGGGCTGCTTTTTTGCCATCGTCTGGTTTGGTGGCCTCTGGTTATTCGAACGTACGGCGGCTCAGCCTGAATTGCGCCTGATTGTACCTTAGGTTCCTGTGCGAGGAGATTCTTGCAGTAAATGTGGCGATTGTTTTTCCTTGTAGCAAAGACGGAACCACAGAGGAAGTCGGGTGGATCAGGAATGGAACTTCGCTCTGTTACTTCTCCATTAGAAGAACCTTTTCCGAGTTGTCGATCTCGGTGAACTTCACTTCGATCACTTCATTCATTGTGGTCGGCACTGTGCGCCCGATGAAGCGGGCTTCGATTGGCAACTCGCGGTGGCCGCGGTCAATCAGCACACACAATTGCACGCGTCGCGGGCGGCCTTGATCGAAGATGGCATCCAGCGCGGCGCGAACGGTGCGGCCGGTAAACAGAACATCGTCCACCAGAACAATATTCTTATCTGCTATTGGGAACTCGACCGTCCATTCCTGCACGACCGGCTTGGGACCGACGGTTGAGAGATCGTCACGATAAAACGTGATGTCCAGTGCGCCCACGGGAACGAAGGTCTTTTCGGTTCGCTCAATGATCTTTGCCAAACGCTGCGCAAGCGGAACCCCACGGCGGCGTATGCCGAGGAAGGCTAATCCTTCCACTCCGTCGTTCTTCTCGACGATTTCGTATGCCAGGCGAACGATGGTACGTTCGACCTCAGATGCCGACATCAATTGCGCCTTCTGGCGCAAGGGCGCGGTTTCGGGGATAGCTTCTGGTCTCATCTCATTCCTCAGTGGTTTTGTGCCCGGATTTCGACTGTATTGGAGCGGCGGTTCGAAGGTCAAGGAGCGTAGCAGGTTATTGAAGACCCAAGGAAGCAGCCACGCTCTTTCTGTACTCGCGCGCCTTGGCTACCGCTTCCTCTTCTTTTACGGTCAGCAGCTTGTGCTCGCGCATTACTACTCGACCTCCGATCACGACAGTTTCCACGTCGCTGCCCTTGAGGGCGTAAGCCAACGCCGCGTACACGTCGTACATCGGAACGGCATTGGGGCCCTGCAGGCTGATTAGGATCAAGTCTGCTTTCTTGCCCGCCTCGAGCGAGCCGATTTCTTTATCCATGTGCAGGGCTTTGGCGCCCTCGATGGTGGCCATTTCGACTACTGCCTTGGCGTTCAGCGCCAGAGGATCCATCTTGGTAATCTTTGCCAGCTTCGCGGCCAGATCCATTTCTTCCATCAGGTCGAGGTCATTGTTGCTGCCGGCGGGGCCATCGGTGCCGAGGCCCACGGCTACTCCGGAGGCGCGTAGCTCGGCGACGGGCGAGACACCGCTGGCCAGCATCATGTTGCTTGAGGGATTGTGCACGCAGCCGACCTGGCGCTGGGCCAGGGTCTTCTGATCATTTGCGTCGACGTAGATGCAGTGGGCTGCGACTACATCGGGGCCAAGAATCCCGAGCTTCTCCATGTATTGCACTGGAGACAGCCCGTTGTTCTTCTGGCTGTCGTCCCATTCTTTTTTCATTTCCGCTGTGTGGATCAGAATCGGCGCATGATATCTGCGCGCCAGTGCGACGCTATCCTGCAGAGTCTTTTTTGAACAAGTGTAGATCGAGTGCGGCGCCGGGGCGGCGTGGATCAGCGGGTCGCCTTGCCATCTTTTCAGGAATTTTTCCGTGTACGCGAGCATCTCGGAGACGCTCTTGTTGTCCGGCGCAGGGAAATCGAGAATGGTTTCGCCCAGCACGCCACGCATACCTGCCGCTTTCGTTTCCTCGGCTTCGGCATCTTCGAAGTAGTACATGTCGGCGAAGGTGGTGATACCCGAGCGAATCTGCTCGGCGGCTGCGAGGCGCGTTCCCCAGCGAACGAAATCTTCGTTCACGTTCTTGGCTTCGGCGGGGAAGATGTATTTGTAGAGCCAGTCGTTGAGGGTGACGTCGTCGTGGAGGCCGCGAAGCAGCGTCATGGGCACGTGGGTGTGGCCGTTGATGAAACCCGGCAGGACGAGGCGGCCTCGCGCGTCGATGATCTGTGGGGCTGAGTATTTGGACTCCAGTTCCGATCTCGGTCCTACAGCCACGATCACGTCGCCCTTCACGGCAACAGCGCCGTCTTCGATAACGGTGCGGTGCCCGTCCATGGTGACGACTGTGCCTCCCATAACGAACAGGTCGACGTTCTGTTTTGGAGGTTGAGAGAACAGTGAATTAATCAGAAGAGATGGGGAGACAACGACCAGCAGCAAGGCTTGGCGAAAGTTCATGTTTTACCCCAGCGGGATTGAGATGGCCATCCATTTTATGTCGAGACCGTCTGGAGAAGGTGAGCGGGTCTAAGCTGGGATCGCGGGGACTGGAAGCGGGGCGAAGCCCGCTTGTGAGGCGATCTCGTCAGCCCGACATGCGCTCTGCGGGTGCGCCGTAGTCGAGATCAAAGCCTAGCTGCAATTTAGCCGCTTCAGACATCAGGCCAGGATGCCACGGCGGGTCGAACACAACCTGAACGTTTACTTCTTTCACTTCGGGAATTCGGGAAAGCTTGCTCTCCACATCGGCTTTGAGTACGTTGCCCATGCCACAGCCGGGAGCCGTCATTGACATCTTGACATCGATCTTCTTGCCGCCCTGCTCCCGCGGCGTGATCTCGCATGAGTAGATGAGACCAAGATCAACGATGTTGACGGGAATTTCGGGATCGAAGACGGTGCGCATCTGGTCCCAGACCATCTGCTCGCTGAAGGTGGCCTGTGGAGCTTCTTGTTCTACGGTGGCCGGGGCGGAAAGGCCCAGAGCATCGGCGTCTTTCGCGTCGACACGAAACATGCAGCCCATGTCACTCACGACGGTATAGCCGCTGCCCAGGAATTGCGAGATTCTCACCCGTGTGCCGGAGGGCAGAAATCGGTGTATGCCGCTGGGAATTTCGATGGCTTCGGATTCGCGTTTCAGTTCGATCAGTTCGTACATAGTCAACTCCAATTCTATCTCTGCAGCACCCCGACTCAGGTCGGATAGTTCGGATCTTCCATCTGAACGATTCTCTCTTTAAGCAATATGGCAGCCTTATTGGTGCGAAGTGTCGTCCCTACGGGACTCGCTCACTTCTCGACCCTTTCCCAGGGCTGACGCCCTGGGCTAAAATATCCCGCCCCTACGGGGCTGGCAAACAGGCGATGCGTTGCACATCTCTAGCAAGAATGAGTTCTCACCAGCACGCCTAAAACTCTGTGCCGCTGAAAAATGGTTGTAGGACGCTCTTCCAGTATTCATCCACGGCCCTACTCCGTGGAGACTGCATCCTGTTTGCCTTCCAGGGCGGCCTGCAGCGTGTGCCAGGCCAGGGTCGCGCATTTTACGCGCATCGGGAACTCTGAGACGCCAGAGAATACAGCCAGTTTCCCAAGCTCCTGGTGTCCGTTGGTTGAGGCTGCCTGTCCGGTCACGACTTTGTGAAACCGCTCGAAAAATTCCTGGGCTTCGGTTTGCGTTTTGCCTTTCAGAGTCTGAGTCATCATGGAAGCAGAAGCCTTGGAGATGGCGCAACCTGACCCTTGAAAACCAATGTCTTGAATCGAGTCGCCCTGCATCTTCAAGTAAACGGTGAAGCGGTCGCCGCAGAGAGGGTTGTAGCCTTCGGCTTTGCGGTCCGGAGTCGTCAACTCACGGTAGTTTCTTGGAGCCTTGCTGTGCTCCAGAATCAATTCCTGGTACAGGTCGCGCAGATCGGGCATCAGGCAAAGACCTCCTGCACCTTTTGGATGCCTTGCACCAGGGCATCGATTTCTTCTTTGGTGTTGTAGAGGCCGAAGGAGGCGCGAGCGGTGGCGTCGACGCCGAAGCGGTCCATCAGAGGCTGAGCGCAGTGATGGCCGGTGCGGATGGCGATGCCATCCTGGTCCAGGATCGTTCCGATGTCGTGGGGGTGGACTCCATCCATTACAAAGGAGAGCACTCCGGCCTTTTCTTTTGCAGTACCGATGAGGCGAACTCCCGGAATGGCAGAAACCTTTCCGGTCGCGTACGCCAACAGTTCATGTTCGTGTTTCTCGATGTTCTCCATTCCCAGGCCATTCAGATATTCGATAGCGGCGCGCAGGCCGACGGCGCCGGACATGTCGGGCGTGCCGGCTTCGAACTTGTGGGGGACTTTGTTGTAGAGCGTCTTTTCAAATGTGACCGAGCTGATCATGTCTCCGCCGCCCTGATATGGAGGCATTTTCTCCAGCAGCGCCAGCTTGCCATAGAGAATACCGATGCCGGTCGGTCCGTAGGCCTTGTGTCCGGAGAAGGCATAGAAATCGCAGTCGAGCTCGCGCACGTTCAACGGCAAACGCGGAGCAGCTTGGGCGCCATCAACGAGAACAGGAACCCCGTGTGCGTGAGCAAGCCTGACAATCTGTGCCAGGGGATTAATCGTGCCTAATGCGTTCGAGAGATGACCGAGAGAAACAATCTTAGTGCCCGGCCGCAGGAGTTTCTCAAATTCATCAAGCAGTAACTCACCCTTATCATTGATCGGCGCGATTTGGAGTTTGGCGCCCTTCTCTTCACAAAGAAGCTGCCATGGGACGATGTTCGAGTGGTGCTCCATCGCGGTGATGAGCACCTCGTCACCCGCGCCAACATGAGTGCGGCCGTAGGTTTGAGCTACAAGGTTGATGGCTTCGGTGGTGCTGCGCACGAAGATGATTTCGCTGGGATGAGCCGCATGCAGAAACTCCTGCACGACCTTGCGCGCGTTCTCGTACTCCTCGGTCGCTATCTCGGAGAGATAGTGCACTCCGCGGTGGATATTGGCGTTCTCGTGCTCGTAATAGTGCACGATGGCATCGATCATCGCTTTCGGCTTTTGGGACGTAGCTGCGTTATCTAAATAGACCAGCTTGTGGCCGTGCGCCTTTTGCTGAAGTATCGGAAAATCTGCGCGTACTCTCTCGACATCGAAACCCGCGGCCTCGTGAAGGGTGGGCTTCTTTGTGTCCCAGGGCAATTTGGCAACACTGCTCATCCGACTTCCTCCCAACTTCTCTCTGTCTGTGTGTGGCTGCTTTGGCCAGGCAAGTGATTGGCAACCGACAACAGATGCTCATGGATCAGACGCTCGGAGTGATCGCGGGCTGCGCCCGGCTGCATGCGATCCAGGCACTCGCTGGCGAATGCGAACAGTAAAAGCCTGCGGGCGGATATCTCGTCGATACCGCGTGACCGCAGATAAAAAAGTGCGTTCTCTTCGATCTGGCCAATGGTTGCGCCGTGCGTGCATTTCACGTCATCGGCGTAGATCTCCAGTTGTGGCTTGGTATCGATCTGCGCGTCATCGGAAAGCAGCAAGTTACGGTTCGTCTGCTTGGCATCGGTTTTCTGCGCGTCTTTGTGTACCACGATGCGTCCATGGAAGACACCATGCGCGTGGCCATCCAGAATTCCGTTGTAGAACTGGCGGCTGCTACAGTGCGGGCTGGCATGCTCGACGTGCATGTAATTGTCGAGATGCTGGCGGCCGTCGCCGAGGAACAACCCGTTGATAAGGCACTCTCCACCTTCTCCGGCGAGCACGGGGTGAACGTTGTTGCGAACCAGGCCGCCGCCCAGGAGGAGCGAGTGCGAGGTTACGTTGGCGCTCCTTCCCTGCTGGATACGCAGAGTAGAAATATTGAAAGCTTCTTTGTGCTCACGCTCGATCATGTAATGAGAAACAGTCGCGCTCTCGCCAGCGATCAATTCTGTCGCGCTATTGCAGAGGACGGTCCCGCTGCCCAGAGATACATACTCCTCAATAACTGTGCCTTGAGTCTCGGTATCGAAGACCAGCAGGTTGCGAGGATGCATCATGCTGGGAACATCAGCCGCTGTAGAAACAAACAACAAATGAATGGGCCCGTCCAGGACGATGCCACGCGGCACGTGGACGTACGCCCCATCCTCGGCAAACGCAGTATTCAACGCGCTAAATGGATCGCGACGGGTATCGAGATAGTGCCCGAGGTAAGCTTCAATCGCGTCCGGATTATTGGCAATCTGATCTTTGAGTCCAGCGATCGTAACGCCCCGCGGCAGGTTAGCGAAATGGGAACACTCACGAACAAACTGCCCATCAACAAAAACCAGTTGGGCAGGCGCTCCCTCTATGGCCCCCCCTGCCAAATCCTTCTTTGAGAGCTGAATCTTTCCCTTTTCCTTCAGCAGGAACGGCGTGCGTGCGATTGCCGAAACGTTGGTAAAACGCCAGTCCTCATCATGGGTCGTCGGAAAACCTACTTCGCAGAAACGCGCAAAGGCATCGTCGCGAAGTCTTCGCAACCAGGGAAGATTGCGTCCTGTTGCCCGCTTCTCAAACTCTGTGAAGTTCTCGAGATAGTCTTGTACGTTTTGAATTGCCGTGGTCATGTGCTTGATCACGCAGAAACCGGAGTCTGCCGCGCTTCGGTTTCCGTCCAGCTATATCCTTTCTCTTCGAGTTCCAGTGCGAGCTCGGCGCCGCCGGAACGCACGATGCGTCCATCCACAAGCACGTGCACGTAGTCGGGAACGATGTAGTTCAGCAGGCGCTGGTAGTGCGTCACGACCAGCATGGCGCGCTCAGGGCTGCGCATGCCATTGACGCCCTTGGCTACGATGCGGAGCGCGTCGATGTCGAGCCCGGAATCGGTCTCATCCAGAATCGCGAGCTTCGGCTGCAATACCGCCATTTGCAGGATTTCATTCCGCTTTTTCTCGCCGCCGGAAAAACCCTCGTTGACCGAGCGGTTCAGGAGCTTTTCATCCATTTCCAGTAGCTTCAGCTTCTCGCGGAACATGGGGAGAAAGTCCATGGCGTCCATTTCATCTTCGCCGCGGTATTTGCGGATCGCGTTGAGCGCCGAGCGCAGAAAATATGTGTTGCCGATGCCCGGTATCTCCACGGGGTATTGAAAAGCCATGAAGAGGCCTTCGCAGGCGGCTTCCTCGGGTTTCATGGCGAGCAGGTCTTTGCCGTTGAAGAGCACTTCACCCTGTGTGACCTCATACGTCTGCCGCCGCGCCAGGACCTGGGCCAGCGTGCTCTTACCCGAGCCGTTCGGGCCCATGATGGAGTGCACTTCGCCCGGATTCAGCTTCAGATCGATCCCTTTGAGGATCTCGTGTCCACCTACCGTTACGTGGAGATTTTTGATTTGGAGCAAACTCATCTATGCCTTCCTCTGATTGAGAGTTCCGTTGTAAGAGCCCAGGGTGGCGGCCCTCTGTAACTGCTCTTTCGCCCCTTCGGGGCTCGCTCCTGGCCCACCAAATGACCCAGGGCTCGCGCCCTGGGCTGCATTCTTGCGCCGCTTCGCGGCTATTAACCCACGCTGCCTTCCAGGCTGACGCTGAGCAGCTTCTGCGCTTCTACTGCAAACTCCATCGGCAGCTCACGGAATACCTGCTTGCAGAAGCCGTTCACGATCATGGAAACCGCGTCTTCGGTCTTCAGGCCGCGCTGCTGCAGGTAGAAGAGTTGGTCTTCGCCGATTTTCGACGTGGAGGCCTCGTGCTCCATGCGCGCTGTCGAATTCTTGACTTCGATGTACGGGAAAGTGTGCGCACCGCACTTGTCGCCGATCAGCAACGAGTCGCATTGCGTGTAGTTGCGCGCACCTCTGGCGTTCTTCAGGATCTTCACCATGCCGCGGTACGTGTTCTGTCCATGCCCGGCTGAGATACCCTTTGAGACGATCGTGCTGCTCGTGTTCTTACCCAGGTGGATCATTTTGGTGCCGGTGTCCGCCTGCTGGTAATTGTTGGTGAGCGCAACCGAATAGAACTCGCCGACTGAGTTGTCGCCCTGCAGTATGCAGCTCGGATACTTCCAGGTGATGGCGGAGCCGGTTTCGACCTGGGTCCAGGAAATCTTGGAATTAACTCCCAGGCACTTGCCGCGCTTGGTGACAAAGTTATAGATCCCACCGCGCCCTTCCTTGTCGCCCGGATACCAGTTCTGCACGGTCGAGTACTTGATCTGGGCATTATCGAGTGCCACCAGTTCCACCACTGCAGCGTGAAGCTGGTTCTCATCGCGGATCGGCGCCGTGCAGCCTTCCAGATAACTGACGTAAGCACCTTCATCGGCGACGATCAATGTGCGCTCGAACTGGCCGGTTTCCGCGGCGTTGATGCGGAAGTAAGTGGAAAGCTCCATAGGACAACGAACGCCTTTCGGTACATAAACGAACGAGCCATCCGTAAAAACGGCGGCATTCAATGAAGCGAAGAAGTTGTCAGTGTAGGGGACGACGGATCCAAGATACTTCTGAACCAGCTCGGGATGCTTTTGCACCGCTTCTGAAAACGAACAGAAGATCACCCCCATATCCCCCAGCTTCTCCTTGAAGGTGGTCGCGACAGAAACGCTGTCGAAGACAGCATCCACCGCCACTCCCGCCAGCATCTTCTGCTCTTGCAGCGGGATTCCGAGCTTCTCGTAGGTGCGAAGGATTTCCGGATCGAGCTCATCCAGGCTCTTCAGTCCGGGCTTCTGCTTCGGGGCTGAGTAGTAGACGATATCCTGATAGTCGATGGGGCCATACTTCACATTCGCCCACTTGGGTTCTGCCTCAGCCTTTTCGAGCGACTCCCAATGCCGATATGCCTTGAGCCTCCATTCCAACATGAACTCAGGCTCCTGCTTCTTGGCAGAAATGACACGGATAGTGTCTTCATTAAGCCCCTTCGGGACTTGCTCGTGCTCGATATCAGTGACAAAACCCCACTTGTAATCTTGCTGTGCAAGATCGCGAATGGTGTTCAGGTTCGTGCTCATTGCATTCTCCCGGATGCCACACTTACCGTGGGCACCAAATTTCCCTTCTGATCGCGAATTGCGGTCAGGCGCATGGGCCGGATGAGATCGGACAGCGTTACTTTTTCCAGCGCGCCGCGAATTACCTGACTGATGATTCTCTGGTTATCTTTGATAGGGCAAAGCGACTCAAGGTCGCAAAGTCCTGTAATTTCCATACTGCACTCGGTGAGCGCCAAAGGACCTTCCAGCGCCGCAATGATCTCTGCCAGGGAAATCAGCTGTGACTCGCGCGCCAGGTTATACCCGCCCTTAATGCCGCGATGCGACGTCAGCAGCCCACTGTGCAGCAGCTTTTTCAGGAGCTTGCTTACGGTGGGTAGTGGCAAATGACATTCGACAGCCAAATCCCGAGCCGTGTGCATCTCAGCGGCAGGGCGGCGGGCAATCTGGCTCATCAGAACCAGCCCATAATCGGTCAATTTGCCTAAGCGAATCATCTGTAAGTACCTGTGAGATCAGCCCCATCCCTAGCCTGATGAAATAGTACTGTTCTAGTACTCTTTATTGTACGACCTTGGCGTTATCTCTGCAAGCGTCGATGACAACAAAGACTTAATCTTTTGAGGCTGCGGTGAAAGCTCATACCGCAGATTCAGGCGAGACGGGCGAGACAACCCAACCGCAAAGGACGCAAAGAAGGGCGTTCGCAAAGGTCCGCAAACAAAAGCTATAGTCCCACAGATTGACTGATTATCCGTGCCCAGAGTAAATTCTTGATACTCCATTAACTCCGAAGAAACCAGGACTTTCTCAATATCTCACCATGCCCAAGTTTGTCATTGAACGGGAAATACCGAATATCGGCGAGCTGTCAGACAGCGAATTTCGCAAGATCGCGCAGAAATCTGTGGACGTTCTCAAGGCAATGGGTCCGGAGATTCAGTGGCTGCACAGCTACGTCACGGGGAACAAGATCTATTGTGTGTACTTGGCTCCGGACGAGGCTACGATCCGGGAGCATGCGGCCAAGGGAGGTTTCCCTGCGAATCGGGTCTCGGCGGTCCGCCACATGATCGATCCCACCACGGCAGAGTAGGGTGTCAGTCCGACGCCAACGCGTCCTGAATAGCTTTCTCAATTGGAGTTGCCCAGCCATCCATCCACGCGGTTGCGGCAACTGCATGGGGCAGTGTGCTTCGCGCTGAATCAAGAATTTTCTCCAAATGGGCTTGCTCCGCCGGCGGTAGAGGTGCGCCAAGCACTTTTCGCAATGCTGCCGCAGATGCCGCAAGGCGGAGCGATCGTTCCGGGTTCGACTGCGCAGCGGCAGTGCACGCGAAGCAGTCGAGCAGACGCGCGATACCGCGTTTCTGTCCCAGTTCCTGGAAGAGCTGCATGCTTTCTGTGTACAAGGAACGGGACGTGCCGTAATCCCTCTGTTCGTTCGCCAGATTTCCCAGGTCAGCGAGACAGCCGGCTGTGCCCCAGTTGTCGCCGAGTTGCCGGAAAATAGCCAGGGCTTCCTCATACAAGGCTCTTGCGATGGCAGTATCGCCCTGTTCGCGGGCGACATCGCCTTGGTAATTCAGTGACCATGCCATTCCAGTGCGGTCGCCCAGTTCGCGGAAAATTGAGAGGCACTCTTCAAACAGCGAGCGCGCCAGCGCGTAATCTCCTTGCGCTTTGACCACATTGGCCAGATTGCTTAGCGAGCGGGCCACGACCACGCGGTCGTCGATCTCTCTCCAGACTGCCAGGTTTTGTTCAAACAGCGAGCGGGAACCGGCGAGATCACCTCGATCGCGCGCGTGCGCTGCCAGCGCGTTGAGCGCGATGCCCACGCCGCGTTTGTCATTCATCTGGCGAGAGATGTCGAGGCTTTCCTCCAAGAACGCACGCGCGGACCGGTAATCGCCCTGCTCTCCTGCCAGAACACCCGCACAGAAAAGCACCCGCGCCCGGGTGTTGTTTCGTGGTTTCGCGCCCTCAAGCCTAAGCAGCTTTTCCAGCCGGCCGCGTCCTTCGGTCAGATACTCGCGCGTTTCCCAGAATTGAAAGAGCGCGGCCCCTAGCCGCAGCCCCCACTCCGCATTGCCGGTTTGTGTCAGCCACTCAAGCGCGGTGCGAAAATTGTTGTATTCCACTTCGAATAGGCCGATCCAGGCGGAGTTTGCCGGATCGGCCGCCTGGGATGCATACTCCTCGGCCAGCACAACGCAATAGGCAGCGTGCGCGCGCCGGGTTGCGCTCTCCTCTTTGCTCGCGCCGAGATGTTCGAGGCCGAATTCGCGGATCGTCTCCAGCATTACAAAACGCGATTCCGTTTGCCCCTCGATCTGTTGGACCAGGCTCTTATCGACCAGCGACGCGATGCCTTCGAAGACATCGAGGTCTAGATCTTGCCGGGTATTACAGACCGCCTCCACTCCTTCCAGAGTGCATCCGCCAGAGAAGACCGCCAGCCTGCGGAAGAGCTTCTGCTCGGCTTCTCCGAGGAGGCCGTAGCTCCAGTCGATGGCGCCGCGTAATGTTTGCTGCCTCTCCGGCAAGTCCGTGGCGCCGCCAGTGAGAAGCTGCAAACGGCTTTCAAGGCGCGCTTCCATTGCCGAGGGCGAGAGCAGCTTGATGCGGGCTGCGGCGAGCTCAATGGCGAGAGGCAGTCCGTCGAGCCGCGCGCAGATTGCTGCAATCGCAGCGGCATTTTTCCTGTTCAATTCAAAATTCGGTTTGACGGCTGCGGCGCGCTCGAGGAACAGGGCGATGGCGGGATTTGTCGCAAGCGCCTCGACCGAAGCTGGACTTTGAAGATCCGGCAATGCAAGCGGTGGTACCGGAAACTCACGTTCGCCATAGATGTGGAGCGGCGCGCGGCTGGTGACAAGCATCTTGACTCTAGGGGCGGTGGTGAGCAATTCGGCCACAATGGGCGCAGTGGGCAGCAGGTGCTCGAAATTGTCAATGATGATCAGCGAATTCGTGCGGGAGTCGCGCAAGTGTTGCTTCAATTGCTCGAGCGCAGCATGTCCGCCACTCTCTTTTAGTCCCAGTGCTTGCGCAATAAGAGAGGGAAGCAGCGCTAGATCACTCACCGCAGCCAAAGAAACAAAGCTAATCCCGCCTGGAAAATTGTCGGCCAGTTCGCTGGCAGCCTGCAGCGCAAGACGAGTCTTGCCAATCCCACCTGGACCGGTCAGCGTGAGGAGTTGCACATCAGTTCGAAGTAGTATTTCCTTTACCGCCGCAACTTCCTGATCGCGGCCGATGAGAGCTGTGCGCTGTGCGGGGAGATTCAGTGCGCGCGGTGGAGCGTACGTGGAGAGCGCATCGGAAAGGCGATCCCGAATGGTGGCCAGTTCTCGGGCAAGCTCACGGGTCGAGGTATAGCGCTCGCCAGGATTCTTGGCAAGGCAGCGTTCGATCACCCAGTAAAGCGGCGCAGGAACCTGTGAGTTCAGGGAACTCGTGGGCTCGGGATTGTCCCGGAGAATGGCGGCCAACGTTTCTGCTTTGCTGTGCCGCCGGAAGGCAGGTTTTCCGGTGACCATTTCGTAGAGGACCGAACCAAATGAAAACTGATCTGATCGAAAGTCGACCGGCAGTCCGTTTGCCTGCTCCGGAGACATATATTCGATCGTCCCCAGGATCGTCCCGACTTGCGTGAGAGAAACGTTCAGCGTTTCGGCATTCGAGAGTTCGTCGAAGGCGGCCAGTTTCGCGAGCCCGAAGTCGAGAATCTTGACGAAGCCGTCGCGAGAGATCATCAGATTCTCCGGCTTCAGATCTCTATGGACGACGCCGGCCTCGTGGGCTTTTGCCAGCCCGTCCGCTACCTGGGTCGCGATTGGGATTGCTCTCTGCAAAGGGAGAGGTCCGGCGATCAGCAGGTTGCGCAACAGATCGCCCTCGATCAGCTCCATTGCAATATAGAAATTGCCGTCGACCTCTCCCAGCTCGAAGATGGTCACTATGTTAGGGTGATTCAGAGCCGAGGCCGAACGGGCCTCCCGCTCAAAGCGTTCCAGATCCTCATTATTAGGAGACAGGTGGCTGGAGAGGAATTTGATGGCAACATCGCGGCCCAGGCGAGTGTCGCGGGCGCGATACACTTGGCCCATGCCGCCCGCTCCGAG